>NZ_VOZD01000058.1:0-1482 GCF_013419915.1 Acinetobacter sp. YH12043 | reverse complement strand
TGTAACTCCAAAATAGAAATGTCCGGTTTCTCCAAAGTAAAAATGTCCGCTTTTAGAATATGCGCTGTTGCAATTTTCTTAGCGGACGGTTTGATATGTTGGTGTCTATGTCGGATAAAGAACTTAAACGATTGTCGGTCTTGCAAGAAATCTGTGATCAACGCATAACCCAGCCCCAGGCTGCTCAGCTACTTCATATTTCAGAACGTCAGATCAGACGTTTATTGCAAAAATACAAAACTCAAGGTCCAACTGCATTAGCCCATGCTGCACGTGGCCAAATCAGCAATTCCAGGCTTCCTGAAGAGCTCAGACTCAAGTGCCTCAATCTGGTCGCTGAACAATTCCATGGTTTCGGACCCACTTTAGCGCATGAAAAGCTCACCACCGTTCATGGCTTTGATATTTCAGTTGAAACACTGCGTTCCTGGATGATTGCAGCAGATCTGTGGATTCCTCGCGCCAAGCGCCTGAAACGCCCGTATCAGCCTCGTTACAACCGGGATTGCTTTGGTGAACTGATCCAAATTGATGGCTCACACCATGACTGGTTTGAAGGACGCGCTGCTAAGTGCTGTTTGCTGGTGTTTATCGATGATGCGACAGGAAAATTGCAGCATTTACGCTTCTGTGAATCAGAATCAACCTTTGACTATATGATTTCAACACGTTTATATGTCGAACAGCACGGTAAGCCTTTAGCGTTTTACAGCGACAAACATTCAGTCTTTAGAGTGAATCAAAGCAGCAAGAAAGACACCAAGATTACCCAGTTTGGACGTGTACTCAGCACCCTCAATATCGATATCATCTTCGCCAATTCACCACAGGCCAAAGGCCGTGTAGAACGGGCGAATAGAACGCTTCAGGACCGTCTGATCAAAGAAATGCGCTTGGAAGGCATCTGTTCGATTGAGCAAGCTAATGCCTGGCTACCCTGCTTCATTGAGCAGTTCAATCAGAAGTTCGCCAAGATGGCTTTTAATCCTAAGAATCTACATCGGCCTATCACTGAAACAGCCGAAGAATTAGATGATATTTTTACTTGGCGTGAACCCCGCAGAGTCACCAATAGCCTGACGATTACTTATGATAAATGCGTATATCTCCTGGAAAACACCGAAGAAAATCAAAGGTTGATCGGTAAGTATCTTGAGTTCCTGGAATACCCGGATGGTACTGTAGCCCTCATGCATGATGGCCGAAAGATCAATTACAGCCTCTTCGATAAATTAAGTCAGCTGAATCAGCGAGAGATTGTTGAGAATAAACGGTTGAGTGCTGTTCTGAATCATATCCAACAACAGCATGAAGAACTGGAACAGCAAAACAAACGTAATCGTTCTCAAAAGATGCCAAGCAGACGTGCACAGAAAACAGCGATTGAACAACGAAATCTAAATCCTGTGCTTGACTTGGAAATGTCCATATAGGACATTTCTATTTGGTTATTAGGTAGGACATTTCTACTTGGGAATAACA
>NZ_VOZD01000057.1:0-1659 GCF_013419915.1 Acinetobacter sp. YH12043 | reverse complement strand
GTACCAGCGTACGGCCCACAGAATGATGTCACGCTGAAAATGCCGGCCTTTGAATGGGTTCATGTGCAGCTCCATCAGCAAAAGGGGATGATAAGTTTATCACCACCGACTATTTGCAACAGTGCCGATAAAAATATATCATCATGAACAATAAAACTGTCTGCTTACATAAACAGTAATACAAGGGGTGTTATGAGCCATATTCAACGGGAAACGTCTTGCTCGAGGCCGCGATTAAATTCCAACCTGGATGCTGATTTATATGGGTATAGATGGGCTCGCGATAATGTCGGGCAATCAGGTGCGACAATCTATCGATTGTATGGGAAGCCCGATGCGCCAGAGTTGTTTCTGAAACATGGCAAAGGTAGCGTTGCCAATGATGTTACAGATGAGATGGTCAGACTAAACTGGCTGACGGCATTTATGCCTCTTCCGACCATCAAGCATTTTATCCGTACTCCTGATGATGCATGGTTACTCACCACTGCGATCCCCGGGAAAACAGCATTCCAGGTATTAGAAGAATATCCTGATTCAGGTGAAAATATTGTTGATGCGCTGGCAGCGTTCCTGCGCCGGTTGCATTCGATTCCTGTTTGTAATTGTCCTTTTAACAGCGATCGCGCATTTCGTCTCGCTCAGGCGCAATCACGAATGAATAACGGTTTGGTTGATGCGAGTGATTTTGATGACGAGCGTAATGGCTGGCCTGTTGAACAAGTCTGGAAAGAAATGCATAAGCTTTTGCCATTCTCACCGGATTCAGTCGTCACTCATGGTGATTTCTCACTTGATAACCTTATTTTTGACGAGGGGAAATTAATAGGTTGTATTGATGTTGGACGAGTCGGAATCGCAGACCGATACCAGGATCTTGCCATCCTATGGAACTGCCTCGGTGAGTTTTCTCCTTCATTACAGAAACGGCTTTTTCAAAAATATGGTATTGATAATCCTGATATGAATAAATTGCAGTTTCATTTGATGCTCGATGAGTTTTTCTAATCAGAATTGGTTAATTGGTTGTAACACTGGCAGAGCATTACGCTGACTTGACGGGACGGCGCTTCCCTACCCTCATGGCCGCCTCCCAGGAATCGACCCAGGTGCTTATCGTGGACATAATCCTTTACTCATAAATTTATCTTATTCCATTATTGTACCTGTCACGCAAAACTTGCAGAAAAGCCATAAACGCAGGAGAATCCTGTCGGCGGTGAGGATAATAAATATGGTAGCCGTCAAAATATGGACACCACTCGGTCAGAACAGCAATCAGCTTGCCGCTTTTGATATATCCATCTGCAACATACTCGGGAATATAGGCAATCCCCAGCCCGTCTAATGCTGCATCGAGCTGATGAATCGTGCTGTTCGCAATATATTGCCCTTTGACTTTCAGACTGAATTTCTGAGCATCTTTCTCGAATTCCCAGGCGTACAATCCACTCGTATCAGAATAGCGGACGTTAATGCAGTTGTGGTTCAAAAGATCCTGCGGCTTCCTGGGCTTAGCATAACGCTTAAAATGGCACTGTTGCAAAGTTAGCGATGAGGCAGCCTTTTGTCTTATTCAAAGGCCTTACATTTCAAAAACTCTGCTTACCAGGCGCATTTCGCCCAGGGGATCACCATAATAAAATGCTGAGGCCTGGC
>NZ_VOZD01000056.1:0-2401 GCF_013419915.1 Acinetobacter sp. YH12043 | reverse complement strand
TTAGCAACAGGAGGTGTTGCTGAATATATATCCATGTTCATGGATTAAGTCCCCACTTGTTTTTAGGTGGGAACTAAATTAAGGCTTATAGGATCGCTTGGTAAGGCTGTGTTAGCCGGATGCTTACAAGCATTTTATAATTTGATTAGAAGGAAAAACTTGAAGTGCAAGATAGCAAAAGCTGTCGTCAATTTTAGAATAACGGCTTATAACAGCACATTTGATTAAACGAGAATATAAGCTAATCTAACTAGGTAAATAAAAGGGCAGAGTAAGAATATATAAGAGAAAAGAAGAATCGAATCATTTTATAAATGAAATTTCAGGCAATAAAAAAGCCCAAGTCTTAAATGCTTGGGCTTTCTTGAATTTGGCTCTCCCACCTGGGCTCGAACCAGGGACCTGCGGATTAACAGTCCGTCGCTCTACCGACTGAGCTATGGGAGAATCTGAATGCGATTATAGAGAGATTTTGCAAAGGGTCAAGAAAAAACTGTCATATTTATTACAAATTGCACTTATCTGATTTTAATTTAAACGATTGCATTAAATTCTTAAAAAATGCTTGTCAGAACAAATTTCACTTGCTAGATTGAAAACATAAAGTCGTTTGACCAAATGGTCAAACAGTGTGGATTTAAACCTACTTGCCAGCACAAAAATGGCTAAACCGGAGAAAGCGAATGAATACGCTCACTATCCCTCAAATCTTCTCTCAACTGTCTTTTTATCAAGATCATTATCTCGATATTATTCAAGATTCAGCTCAATACTTTACCCCTGTGGCTGGTGCAGAAATCCGTTTATGGCCCTTAGCGACCAAACAATTGTATCTGGGTGACTTGCTGCAATTATGGTTTGCAGAAAAGTGGCTGGTCGAACAAGAACGCCAATTTAGCTTTGAGATCTTTCTGAACACGCCTGAAACTCGGCAAAAAGAACTTTATATTTATGCGCTTACTGGCAATCTTCTGACTGGGTCGAACCAGTCTAAAGTGTGGCAGGCTTCTGCTAAAGAAACTCAGGTGCTGAGTGTATCGAATGTTTCTAAGCATTATTTTGAATATCGGGCTTTGACTCAACCGAAGCTGGTAAAAGCACCGCAAGGGAAATGGGGCGTACTTTAAGCCTTAAACACGTTAATGGTCGGAATTGCGAAAAATCATACAGGTTGCTGTGGCATGGGCATAAATACGACCTTCGTCCTCCAGAATTTGACCTTCGGAAATACCTAGGTTTTTACTGAGATTAATTGATTTTCCGATCGCTTTTAGTTCTTGGTTGTGAGGAATTGGACGGCACATTTTTACATTCAGATCAATTGTGCCATAACCGACACCGGCTTCAAGTAAAGTATGAATCGCGCAGCCTGTTACCGTATCTAAAACAGTTGCAGCAAAACCGCCATGTACACCTCCCATAGGATTCAGATGGCGTTCATCAGCTTTTACAAAAAAGGTCACATGTCCCGGTTCGACTTCGCCAGCAGACATGGGAATGGTGGTTGCCATAGAAGGCATAGACAGATTGCCCTTAAGCATCTCTTGCATAATCTGCAAACCTGAAAGATTCTTGAGATCCATAGCTTGTCCTTATTATTTTAAATACTGGATTTGAATGACAAGTTTAGGCAGATGGTGCTTCGATCAGCAATAAAAAATTGTATGAGGAAATGTACAAAGCCTTTTACTTATGATGAATCCGGTAAAATGATTAAAAATAATAATACCGAGGAAGAATAATCATGAAAGCGAGATGTTTATGCGGAGCGACTCGATTTGAAGTTCAGCTCAGAAATCATGAAGTTGCTGCCTGTCATTGTTCCATGTGCCGCCGCCAGACAAGTGGCCTCTCATGTCGATTGATATAGAAAATATTCACTTTATTGATCAGCAGCATTTATCTGTTGCGAGTACTTCTGAATGGGCAGAGCGTGGTTTTTGCAATGCTTGCGGTACTTTTATTTTCTGGCGGAACAAAGACCATTCCTTTGCCAATATTAATGTATTTACTTTAGAGTAACTTCCAGAGGATCTGGATTTCAATTTAGAAATTTATATAGATCATCAGCCAGCATTTTATTCATTTAACAATCAAACCAAAAAAATGACAGAAGCTGAAGTCATTGCTATGTTCCAGCAACCTAACTCCTGAAATGAATATCATTAGATAAAGGAAGAGCAAGTCTGGTGATTTTAGGGTGTGTTGACACTTTTAGCTTAAAAAAATAGCGAAGTAGTAAAATCAAATCGCCAAACCCAATTTTACTATTCACTATGCCTCGTACCATGCTGACAGATCAACACTGGCAAAAGTTGAAAGTTATTCTGCGTAATTTATCCATTCACCACAACTCAAATTTACGCAATTTTATTGAAGCTATTCTCTATAGAATTAGGAC
>NZ_VOZD01000055.1:0-2581 GCF_013419915.1 Acinetobacter sp. YH12043 | reverse complement strand
ACACTTGTATATTAATATAAATATCAATCACTTGAAAATTTAGCCATGACTAAGAAAAAGCAAAAAATCGGCTTTTGTAATAAGTTGGTGAGTTTTTAAGCAGATCTGTAATATTTTGCCAGTAAATTTGATTAAAAAACGATCAATTTGGCAATCAGTGCCCATTTCATCGGCTTTCAGGATCCGAAACTATCCCCAATGGCTGTGGATAAAATTTAGGCTATTTTGTACGCCCTGGCGCACAACAATCTCGGCTCTTTGCGGCTACCAGGAACAGTGGAATTTTCCTATGATGAACTCATCAGGAACAGGAAGTTCCAAACAACAAGAATAAGAAAGATCGCACCAGGAGCGTGAGGTAAGACAGGAGTCATACCTAGCAACCCAATATGAGAAACCCCGGCAGGATGCTGGGGTTTTTTATTGTCTGCATTTAAGGTCTAATCAGTCTTAGCCAATTCATTTTGGTTGATAAGTTTAATCAGCGCATTTTGAACAAACTCATCAAGTTCAATCCCTTTTTCTTTTATGATGGTTTCTATCTTTGCTAGCGTTTCACTTTCTAATTCGAACTCGATTTCTGCTGATGTTTCCATGAGTAAATCATAGTTATTTTCGACTATCTTTTTAAAGGTTTCTTCTAGATCTTTTGTTGATGGAATATTGAAAGATAAGCGTAATGAGCTATTGATAATTTCAATATGGGTATACCCTAAATATTCAGTACTTTTTCCCACAAATCCTAAGTGCTTCATAAAAAACCTTAAATAAATATAGTAGAGAGCTGTCTAAATTAAGCCAGACTCTCTTTTACAAATTTTGGATCAACAATAAATAATCGAATAAGGGATGTTGCTGCTCCTGATGGTCTTCTCGCACCTTGTTCCCATGATTCAAGAGTACGTCTTGATACGCCAAGAATCTTAGCAAACTGATCTTGTGTTAGTTGAGCCTTTCTACGAGCTAACGCTACATCTGTCTCAGTGATTACGGTTCTTTTCGCTGCATTACTAGTAAGCATATCGTCGATGCCTTGTAATATTTCAGCTTCAATATCCCTAGTTGCTTCAAAAGCCTCAAGTTCTTTTTCAGTCATTAAACGAGTCATTTAGTTTCTCCACTAATGCTTGAAGAGTCTTCTTACTAAGCTGTACAGTTTGCTTTTTACTGTACAAGGTTAATAACCAAATCTCTCCATTTGCTAAACGATTAAAGTAGATGACTCTGACACCACCACTTTTACCTCTACCACCGCTAGTCCATCTAATCTTACGAATACCACCTGCATTAGGCTCTACATCTCCTGCTTCAGGATTTAATGCTAAGAATGTTTTGAATTCCTCATATTCTTCCTGAGTCCAATAAACAAGACAGTATTTAGTAAATAATGGAGTCTCACATATTGTATACATTGATTGCATTCATACTACCTTG
The DNA here is from genome assembly GCF_013419915.1 of Acinetobacter sp. YH12043. Lineage (NCBI taxonomy): Bacteria > Pseudomonadati > Pseudomonadota > Gammaproteobacteria > Moraxellales > Moraxellaceae > Acinetobacter > Acinetobacter sp. YH12043. The sequence continues at coordinate 1,147 of NZ_VOZD01000055.1, read as the reverse complement.
TAGTAGTTTATTTTATACTACTTTGTGGTATTTTTAAATGATAATTCTTAGTTCTCAGGATTAAATGCCTATTTAAGTGATGTGCTGAAAAGGTTGCCGACACATAAAGTGACTCAGATTGAAGAATTGCTACCACACCGCTGGAAACCTGAACCGAATTAAAAAATAGGCATGGGGTTCAGCGGACGCTTACGTTCAATTCGTATAACCACCATTATGTTAAATAGAATCAAAAAACCTCCAATAAAATCGTTATAGTATTATTATTTATTGAGTAGATAAGAGAATTAAATTAGTGAAATACTCAAATGAACAAATAGTAAAAGCACTCTTACTTGCTCCTTTACCTTTACTTTTTTTAACAACAGTCCTGTTTATCGCAGTGAATCACGAATACAGCCTATACTCGATTTTCGTAGTTCTTGTAGGACACGGTCTTATTTACTTGGCTTATTGTATTTTGACTGTGCCTTTTAGCTACATATTCTCAATTCTTTTAAATCGTTATAACAGACTTAATTTATTAACCATCTGTATTACCTCTCTAATTATTGCTACTCCATTTTTTATTCTTTTAGGATGGGGGCATACTGGAAAGATTGCTGAAGATTGGTGGAAGATGTATACCAATACATGGGCTAGCTTTCTGGCTCTATTTCCTGGCTTATGTTATTGGCTGTTTTTAATTAACTTAAAAGATAAAGAATAGTTATGAAAAAAATATTATATTTTAATTTTTTAGCGATTATTTTGACTTACGTATCTTTGCTTTATCAAAAAAATATATTAGTTGCTCGCATAGTTGTAGATAAGCTTGAAAAAGTTAAAGTCATAGCTGGGGGATTTCCTCTCCAGTTCCTTATAGATGGTGAAACCTCTCCAGTCGGAAGTATAAGTATCAATCCTTTATTTATTTTCATCGGCATGGATCAATTTGTTTTTCTCAATTTTTTTATTGATTATTTATTTTGGATAAGTATTTTATTTGCTTTTTCTATGATTGTGAAAAAGTACAGAATTGTATAGATCTTCTAAAATTAACATAATACACGTTATACGAAGTTGAAAAATTGAGACTATAGCCTTAATTTTTATGTATTTTTTTAATTTAACACCTAGGCCAGTGCCTAGGTTTTTTCTGTTATTC
>NZ_VOZD01000054.1:0-2876 GCF_013419915.1 Acinetobacter sp. YH12043 | reverse complement strand
AGCATGTACCAATAGTTAATCGTATTACGATTTAAATTGAGTAATAAGGCTGTTTTGGAAGCAGGAATATCAACACAAAAGCATTGAATAATTTTTTTAATCTTGTAGTGACTTAATTTACTGTTTTTTATTATGATTCTAGACTAACATAATCATTTTGCTAGTCTAGAGCCTCGCTACGGTTTGGACTATGTTCAAATGGCTATTCTACGTTTGATTGGTTTTGGAAAAAAAGAAGAATTTAAGAAAGTGCTAGCAATTTTAAGAAAGAAAAAGCCTGATAGGACAAGGATCCTATGAAATTTGTCGTGTACAGAGATCTGTGTTATAGCGTTTTAAAACATCAGACTGCCTATCAAAGAGATTATTTATTAGCCGAATAATCTCAAAACCTGATTGACTACCAAGACGGTATCTCAGGTCGCTGACTTCACATATATTAAAACTCATTCAGATTGGGTCTAAACCACATTTATTATTGATGTTTTTTCATGTGCAATTGTTGGCTGGAAAGTATCAACACGTAAGAATACAGATATGGTGCTTGATGCGCTGAGTTATGTATCGTCTTTTGAGCTTGAAGCAATGTACGATTATAAGATTAACCCGTTAGGTCAGGTGGCCTAACTTAAATAAAAAAGTCTCCGACAAACCCGGTACGGTTCAGTTTTTGCATAGACCCAAGTGTTAAATCATCATTACGATTCTTGCGTACCACACCATGGACACGTGAAAAAGTAGAAAGCTTATATTTGTACGTCTTACGCCAAAAGGCCAAACAGAAACCGTAGCCTCAGGCAACACCCCTCTCATCATAAAATTATACCAGTCAGTAAAACACTCTTAGATTAAGCATATGAATGTTGGTTATTATTGTTGATTATCACAATAAATTAGTGACCAAAAATCAAAGTACCCTACCCCACCTTAAATTACGTCACACAAAATTAAAACTCTATATAACTGTTATATATAGAGTTTATTAACATACCAATTATGTAATTTAGTGTATTTTATGTCGGTGACTCTTGCCAAGGTTGGGGTCGCGAGTTCGAGTCTCGTTTCCCGCTCCAGATTCAAAAAGCCCTGATCGAAAGATTGGGGCTTTTTTTATTGTCGTTCTCAATGACTAAATATTCTGACTAATCCTGCTTTTTTCTCAAATTAAGAAAATTTTCTTTAAATCTTGAATCTCTAGAACTCTGGTTCGATTTATCTTTTTAGGGAACTCCTGCTAAAAGGATTGCACTTCATACAGGTTTAAGCATCTAATTCATCAAAGTAGTTAATGATAAAAAATCATAAAAAAAGCCCATTTGAGGGGAAATGGGCTTTTGTAAACATCAATATTAACGCTCTAATATGACAATCTGGTTAAATTTCATATCTATAGATTAAATTTTTTTGAGATCCTATTAGATTCCCAATAACTGCTTACACCACGGAATTGAAATATCCCGAGTTAAAGGGGCTAAAGGCAGGTCTGGATGATTAAGATCAACCCATTGCATTTCCGCAAGTTCAGCCTGAACCTGAGGCTGACTTTTTAATTTAACCTGATACAAATAACTGACCAGCGAATGATTCAATTCGTTCGCAGCCACGGTTTCATATTTACCAATATAAGACAGTATTTCCATCTCACAGCCTGTTTCTTCCAGAACTTCTCTAGAGAGTGCCGCTTCAGGCAGTTCATTGGGTTCCAGCTTTCCACCCACATGCATAAAGAAATCGGTATGTTTTTTACGAACCAACAAAATCTGATTCTGTTCATTCAGAATGATAGCCGCAGCAATCGTAATCACTTTATTACTCATACCGATTCTACTACCTTTACGCTTTTATTCCATTTCGGTTCAGGCGCATGATAATGCTCCAAAGCATCCAAAACTTCCTCAATTGAACTTGAGGAAATCAAGGCATCGGTAAAACGTGACTGGGTAAATCCAGCCTCAGTCGTTTTCTTCAAGAAATTCAGCAATTCATCATAAAATCCATGGATATTTAAAAATGCACAAGGTTTCTGATGAAGACCCAATTGCCCCCAGGTCAACTGCTCAAAAATTTCTTCTAAAGTCCCCACCCCGCCCGGCAAAGCAATAAATGCATCCGCCAGATCAGACATTTTTGTCTTACGTTCATGCATATTTTTCACCACATGCAGCTCTGTTAACAGCGGATGGGCCAATTCTGCATCGACCAGATTTTGTGGAATTACTCCAATGACTGTTCCACCAGCATGTAATGCACTATCAGCCACAACACCCATCAGTCCAGCTCGGCCGCCACCATAAACCAGCGTGATTCCCCGTTTCGCAATAGACTCACCCAAAGCTTGGGCCTGCTCTTTAAAATTTTCGCTATTCCCCATAGCTGAACCACAAAAGACTGCAATAGATTTCATTTTTTACCCCCTCATCAATCAACGTATTCTAACTGCATCAAAATAAAAAAATTGTCTTAAAAACAAGCAAAATAACCATAATCGGCTAATTTATCGAAGCGCATGATTCAGAATAAATTCTCACTTCTACAGAAAAATACGGATAATTTTCAGTCAGACTTGTACGCATTGACTTACATCGATTCCGGTTCTTTACGGCTATCCCGAATAGTGGAATTTTCCTATGATACTTACATCAGGAACAGGAAGTTCCATATAACAATGACAATAGATAAGCACAAGGATTGTAAGGTACGACAGGAGTTATACCGAGCTAACCAATACGAAAAACCCCGGCAGGATGCCGTAATGCCAGTCAGTTAAGCAAATATTAGTAAAATGTAGTAAAAATGAGTGTATGTAAATACGCTCATTTTTTTATGACTTTATCTGAAAATTTAGATTGCACCCTTCAACATTCTTTACCTTCACT
>NZ_VOZD01000053.1:0-4189 GCF_013419915.1 Acinetobacter sp. YH12043 | reverse complement strand
AACTCAGAAGTGAAACCTCTTAGCGCTGATGGTAGTGTGGGGTCTCCCATGTGAGAGTAAGTCATCGCCAGCTCATTATTCCAAAAGCCCTCTGCTCACGCAGGGGGCTTTTTTATGCGTGGGGTTTAAGAAAATTAATTATTCGATGGTTATTTAAACTGAATCATCACATAAAAGGCGAATTGAGAGGCGTATACTGAGCAGGTTCATGGAGCGGATATGTCCTCAAATTCATCTTCAAGCCATATCGCATATGGTTCATCTGCTTTTAAAGCTATTTTATTCTCCTTATTTCTGGCGGGTTTCGCGATTTTTTCATCGCTGTATTGTGTCCAACCGATGATGCCGATTCTGGCGGATTATTTTCATATCTCTCCAACACAAAGCAGTTTTCCACTTTCCTTCTCTACCATTGCCTTGGCTATTGGCTTGATCTTTACTGGTCTGATTTCAGACCGTTTTGGCCGTAAGCCGATAATGGTCTGGTCGTTATTTTCAGTTTCAGTCTTACTGTTACTCAGTGCTTTACTGCCAATCTGGTCGATATTTCTAGCCACACGAGTACTGATTGGTTTAACGGTCAGTGGTGTGGCAGCCGTGGCGATGACTTATATTGGAGAGGAAGTGGTAGAGCAGGATGTGGGCTTTGCCATGGGGCTGTATATTTCCGGAACTGCGATTGGGGGCATGAGCGGACGGTTGATCGCAGGGACATTGGTCGATTTTATTTCTTGGCAATCTGCGACTCTGATCATTGGGTTACTGAACCTATGTATCGCTATAACCTTCTATTTTCTATTACCTAAGTCCAGACACTTTCAGGCTTATCCAATTCAATTCAGCCGTTTTATCAGAGCATTTCAGCAGAATCTGAGTGATCCTAAATTAAGAATTCTGTTTTTACAGGGCTTTATCCTGATGGGGGGATTTGTCTCGGTATTTAACTATCTGAGTTATCGTTTGATTCAAGCGCCATTTGAATTGTCTCATGTCTGGATTGGTCTGATTTCGATTACTTATCTGGCCGGAATTTATAGCTCGCCACGAGCCGCAGCTTGGAGCAGGAAGTTTGGACGTTATAGGGTGCTTGCTGCCATGCTTTGTACCATGCTGTTTGGCTTAGCCTTAATGTTGATTAATAACTTGGCTTTAGTCTTTATTGGTTTGCTGATTTTTACCTTTTCCTTTTTTGCGGCTCATTCAACTGCCAGTAGCTGGGTATCGGTGCAATCCTTACAGTATCGTGCGGTAGGTTCGTCCCTTTATTTGTTCTGTTACTACCTGGGTTCAAGCTTACTTGGAAGTTCGAGTGGACTGGTCTGGGAAAATTCCGGATGGTTAGGACTAAGTGTATTTATCGCTATTATTTTAGGATTAGGCTTGCTGATGGCACAGCGTTTAAAACCTATAAATGATTCTTCAAAATCAGGATGAGTATATATTCCTAATAAAGGTCTTAAAGCTGTTTTTGTATAAATTATAATCAAGCAACCTAAGCCGAATTCATGCTAAAATACTCGGCTTTCATCTTTGATCACTTTTCTGATCTTCCATCTGCCAGCCGAGAATTGCTAGCCATGTCTACTGCTTATACCGCTCAGACTGCGCCTAAAGCGTTGTTTGATTACGACAAATATTGGGCGTCATGTTTTGAACCCGCGCCTTTTTTGCCGATGTCACGCGAGGAAATGGACCAACTCGGTTGGGACAGTTGTGACTTTATTTTTGTCTGCGGTGATGCCTATATTGACCACCCGTCATTTGTGACCGGGATCATTGGACGTGTGCTCGAAGCACAAGGTTTCCGCGTGGGGATTATTGCCCAGCCGGACTGGACTAATGTAGAAGCCTTCCGTGTACTCGGTAAGCCGAATATTGCCTGGGGCGTTTCTGCCGGTAATATGGACTCGATGATTAACCGTTATACGGCGGATCGTAAGATTCGTTCAGATGATGCTTATTCTCCAGATAACCAGCCGAATAAACGTCCAGACCGCGCAGCAACCGTCTATTGCCAACGTTGTCGTGAAGCTTTCCCGGATGTGCCGGTATTACTCGGTGGTATTGAAGGTTCATTACGTCGTATCGCACATTATGACTACTGGTCAGATAAAGTCCGTCGTTCGATCTTAATGGATTCTAAAGCGGACTTGTTGATGTACGGTAATGGCGAACGCTCGATCATTGAAATCATGCATCGCCTGGCTAAGGGTGAAAAGATTCATCAGATTACTGATGTTCGTGGTACCGCATTCATTATCAATAAACATAACCGTGCTGCGAAAGCCCAGTTTGTGGAAATTGCATCCAATGATGTCGATACCATTGGCCGTGTCGATCCGATCATCAACCCCTATGTGATGAGCGAAGATATTGATGGCTGTGAAATTGAAAAAGATAAAGGCAACAGCTTAAGCCAATACCAGAATTTCCAGAAAGAAGTCGTAGCGAATCCAATCGTGCGTGAAGGGGATGATTTAGATCCAGATACGCAAATCGTGCAGCTACAACCGGCATCTAAAGCCATTAAACATAAATTACCACCACGTGAATTAGCAGTGATTCGTTTGCCTTCTTTTGAAGAAGTCGCGAATGATCCTGTGCTGTATGCGCATGCGAACCGTATTCTACATCTGGAAACTAATCCAGGGAACGCGCGTGCTTTGGTACAAAAACATGGTGAACGTGATGTGTGGATCAATCCACCACCGATTCCATTAACTACCGAAGAAATGGATTATGTGTTCGACCTGCCTTATGCACGTCTGCCGCATCCATCCTATGGTAATGCACGCTTTCCGGCCTTTGACATGATCAAGTTCTCGGTGAACATCATGCGTGGCTGTTTCGGTGGCTGTACTTTCTGTTCGATCACCGAGCATGAAGGCCGTATCATCCAGAACCGTTCTGAAGAATCAATCCTGCGTGAAGTAGAAAAAATTCGTGATACCGCACCCGGCTTTACCGGCATTATCTCGGATTTAGGTGGCCCAACAGCCAACATGTACCGTTTGGCATGTAAAGATCCTGAGATTGAGAAGAACTGTCGTAAACCATCTTGTGTATTCCCGGGTGTATGTCAAAATTTACATACTGACCATGCACCGTTGACTCAGTTGTATCGTAAGGCACGTGCTTTACCGGGTATTAAAAAGATTCTGATTGGCTCAGGTCTGCGTTATGACCTTGCCGTATTGAACCCGGAATATGTCAGAGAGCTGGTCACCCATCATGTGGGTGGTTATCTGAAGATTGCACCAGAGCATACCGAAAAAGGTCCATTATCCAAGATGATGAAACCGGGGATCGGGACGTATGACCGCTTCAAGCAGATGTTTGACCGTTTCAGTAAAGAAGCCGGTAAGGAACAGTATCTGATTCCTTATTTCATCGCGGCGCATCCGGGTACCACCGATTACGACATGATGAATTTGGCTATCTGGTTGAAAAAGAATGGCTTCCGTGCCGATCAGGTACAAACCTTCTATCCATCACCAATGGCCACTGCAACCACCATGTACTACACCGGTAAAAACCCGCTGGCGAAAGTCGCGCGTTATACTGAAGATGTGGACATCGTGAAAGGTGAGAAACGTCGTCGTCTGCATAAAGCCTTCTTGCGTTATCATGATCCAAACAACTGGCCTTTATTGCGTGAAGCTTTAAAGGAAATGGGGCGTCAGGATCTGATTGGTAACTCGAAACAGCATCTGATTCCAACCTATCAACCTGCTGGTACAGATGGGCAATACCAGTCTGCACGTAAGAAGAATTCGACTGTAGCGGGTGATTCACAGAAACGTACTGCTAACCCAGGTAATCGTGGTCAGGCTCAAAATAACCGTCCGAAAAAAGGCCAGATTCTGACCCAGCATACTGGTCTGCCACCGCGTGAAACGGGTGATGCGAAAAAGCCATTCGGCGGCCCTAAACCTAAAGCAAAATCAAAGCCAAAATCACGTGCTTGATTAAGCTGATAAAAAAGACACTTCGGGTGTCTTTTTTATGTTCAGACTTTATTGATGCGGCTTTCAGGTTCTCAATTAAAATGTAAAATATTTTAGGCTCTAGACTAGCAAAATGATTATGTTAGTCTAGAATCATGATAGAAAACAGTAAATTAAGTCACTACAAGATTAAAAAAATTATTCAATGCTTTTGTGTTGATATTCCTGCTTCCAAAACAGCC
>NZ_VOZD01000052.1:0-4337 GCF_013419915.1 Acinetobacter sp. YH12043 | reverse complement strand
TAATGGAAAAATCTAAAAGGTATGTTTTACCGAAAAAAAGAAGTAGAAACTACCCACGAGTTGTGAAAGGGAAACCACAGAAATACCCAAAAAAATGCCAGTCAATCTCTTAACTGACTGGCATTACTCAATATTGAGGGCTTTTTTATAATTGCTGCAAAAGGAGATTAAAGTCTAACTAAATGATAATTCGAAAATTGAGTATTTAGTTATCTATACCAGCTTTAGCTTTCAGGCTTTGAGTCATCCCATTGATGTCACCACCCTGAATGCCTAATTCATTCATCAGGCTATCAATCAAAGGTGCCTGGCTACGATAACGCAAAGCACTATTCACCACCTGATCGGAGAGGGCAACATTGCCGCCTTCATGATGGGCATCTGCTTGGCAAGAACCCGCATATGTGCCATGTAGGCCATTGACTTGCAGAATCTTGATGTCATCAATGTTTTCCATCGGCTTAACACTTTCACGAATGATTTCAGGTAAGTATTTCAGCATGGCTAGCCGGATTTGCATTTCCACCTGTTCAGATGACAGTACATTATTTGCTTCATTCACTGCGCGAGTACCTTCAGCATCGACTTGATACTGTTTCTCCATCGCTTGAGCAAGTAAGACTTTTGCATCCGCTTCACCTTTAGCTTTCAGGCGAACTTTTTCAGCTTCGGCTTCAGCGGCAATACGAACCGCTTCTGCATCATCAGCTGCTGCCTGTTTGCCAGCTTCTGCTGCAACGGTAATGGCAATTGCATCTTTCTCAGCCTGTTCTTTCGCTGCAACCAGTTCAACCGCTTTTTGACGTTCTGCTTGCTGGATCTGGCGGACAGTGACGACTTCTTCTTCCGCTTTAACCGCTTGAGCACGTGCTTGATCAGCTAAAGCTTTGGCTTCAGATTCAGCACGTGATTTTTCTGCAATCGCAATTGCACGATCTTGTTCAGCCAGTTCAATCGTTTTCTTCTGTTCAACTTGGGCTTTTTGAATAAGCTGGGCTTTCTGAATGTTTTCATTTTCAACATCACGAGCCGCCAAAATGCGTTTCAGTTCTACTTCACGTTCAGCAGCAATACGAGCTTCTTCCGCTTCACGTTTTTTTGCAGCTTCCTGAGCTGCAATTTCAGCTAACTGTTCAGCGCGGCGAATCGAAATTTCACGTTCCTGTTGCAGCTTGGCATATTCTTCTTCACGGATAATTTGTAGACGTGCTTGCTCGGCTTCCAGATTTTTGGCTTTAATGGCCAGATCTGTATCCTGTTCAATATGATTACGCTTACGGCGACGATCTTCAATCGTTTCAGTGAGTTTGGTCAAACCTTCAGCATCGAAAGCATTTTGTGGATTGAAATATTTAAAGCCAGTTTGATCTAAGCCAGTTAAAGAAACAGTTTCCAGTTCCAGACCATTTTTGTGCAGATCTTCAGATACCACTTGCTGTACTTTTTGTACGAAGTCGACCCGTTTTTCATGTAATTCTTCCATGGCCATTTCAGCGGCAACGGCGCGTAAAGAGTCGACAAATTTCCCTACACTACACTAAATAATAAGGAATGAAGATACTGCACTAAAATATATGGAATGAATTGCATAATTGGATTATATTGAATTGAAGCTATCTTGAGTTAAGTGCATGGGAAGACACTCAGAATTAAATTCTTCAGCAAGAATTGTGAAGGTTAATAAGTTTTATAAGAATATCCTTATAGAACAAGATGACCTCACGCTAAAAGAAAATATAAGTTTAAAAAAATATCATTATGAAAAAGAAATGGATGTTTTTACATTCAACTTTCCAATGATTATTCAAAGCTCAGGAGAGATTTGGGAAATAGCAAACGTATATCTTATGTATTGCTTAGAAGAGATAAGAGATCTGGATGGTGAAATTTTATATAATTTTGCTACGGATCTTCTTGATTATTTGAAATTTATTGAGGATAGAAAATCTCATTTTTTAGATTTGCCTAAATTTAGATCAAATAGAATAACTACTAAATATGAAAGATATTTACGTGACCAAGTAGAAAATTTAGTCATTGCACCTGATACAGCAAAAAGAAGAATTAATAAAGTGATTCATTTTTATAAAACCTGTATTAAACAGAACTTTTTAACAGCCAAAGATTTTGACTATGTACCTTATGAAGAACGATTGATAAGAGTTACGATTGTTACCACAGATGGTTATGAGAAAGAAATTGAAACAAAAAGCCATGACCATGCAATAGCAGGTTCACCTCCGAATAGGGATGAAAATCTTATATATGATGATGGTGCTTTACGGCCATTAAGTAAGAGAGAGCAATTATTATATCTAGAATATTTAGAAAGATATGGTACTAGAGAATTACAATTAATGACTTATATAGCTTTATTTACAGGAGCAAGAATCCAAACTATCTGTACATTGAGAGTAAAGCATTTAAAAAACTTACCTTTAATGGCAGATAAAAAAACATATAAATTAACTGTGGGTAACGAGACGGGAGTAGATACTAAAAATGGGAAAAAACATCATTTAGAATTACCACTAAAGATAAAAAAACTAATTGATAATTATTTTGGGTCTGAAGAATGGAAAGAAAGAGCAAAAAAATCTTTTTATGGAGAATGTGATAATAATTATATTTTTCTTACAAAAAAGGGGAACCCTTACTATACAAGTAAAAGAGAAAAACTGGATGTTAAATATCAAGTGGATAGTGGCGAGTATACGGGTAAGTATGTAATTTATAAAGGAAATGCTGTAAGAAAAAATTTAAGTGATGTGCTTGAAAAGTTATGTGAAGACTATCTTGATTACCAAGATTTTAGATTTCATGATTTAAGAGCAACGTTTGGAATGAATCTTGTGAGAAAGTTAGAAGAGTTTGGATATAGCCCAAATGTGATTAAAAATAAAGTTAAAACAAAGATGGGACACGATTCAGATAGTACCACTGATTTATATTTGAAGTATGAATTTAATAAAGAAGAAAGGCAGCGTGTACAAAGTAAATTAGAAGATGAACTATTTAAGTATGTGAATTGAGGTTGATTACATTGGGAAACAAAGAAAAAAACCTTAATGTGGAAAGTAATGGAAATCTAATTAAACTAGGAAGATCTATTTTTATAGTAGATATTACTCATAAAGATTGTCTAGAAACTATAGATGATATTTCAGAAGATCAATTTCCAAATCTAATTCTATTAATCAAGAAGAATTCACATCGATATAAGCACATAGATATCGGTTCATATTGTTTTGAATCAAGAACAAGAAGAAATACAACTGAAGTTGAGACAAAAGTTGATATAAAAAGTATTAATTGTTCAAGAATCAAAGGGTTGAAAGAATTTATTCTGTCTACTATAGATAGACATAAAAATAATACTAGTTTAATTGCTGACTTAATGAATTTAGGTCATGTCATTGAATATCTCAATGAAAACTTTAAAAAAGCTAATTTTGAAGATATTAATACTTGTAAGTATATGTATATAGAATTTACGAAATTTTTAATTAATAGAATTAATGTTGGAATCGCTAATGCAAGAGGATATCAATTACAACATAGTTGTGCGCTATTTTTATCTCATGCTTGTGAAATTAGTATTTTTGAGTTAGAAAAAATAGCTACAAAATTAATGGATAGAGATATATATCGCCCTTTTTATCATGATGGGCGTGAGGAGGAAATAAGCACATATGTATCAAAAAATATAGTTCTTTTTGAAACTATTTCTAAAAAATTAATGAACAATGAAGATCTTCCTTTTATAGTTGATTTCCAGAAAATAAATGATTTTTTGGTGTTTGATACAAGTATAGATTCAACATTAGATAATAAAGATAAGTATAAAACTTTATTGGATGAAAATCATAATTTGAAAAGTCTTGAATCAATAGGTGCGATGATAAAGGCTGAAAACCCTAATCAACTACTAACTCATAATTCTTTGTATAATGCTGGACGAAGGAAATGGAGTTTTATTAGAAAAATTAATAATGAAAAACTATATGAGTCAAAATTTAAACTTAGACTTGCCAGTATTGCTATATTTGCTTTTTCTCAAGCATTTGTAGCTGCGACATCTTGTAATTCTAGTACTTTAATTAAATTGCGTGATAATGGCAAAATACTATCGGGACAGGAAAAAGGGAAAAGATTGTATGCAGTTAAAGCTAGGGCTAATTATAAAGAGCAATCAATTTCTTTTGGGTTAAAGGGCGAATTCAAACATGAGGTGCGACAGTTTCAAAAGCCTTATGATAATCAACAAGCTGAGCAAATTTCTCTAATGGTGTAAGCCAATCTAACGCTTTTCTAGGACGAGTATTCAGTGACATAGC
>NZ_VOZD01000051.1:0-4436 GCF_013419915.1 Acinetobacter sp. YH12043 | reverse complement strand
TTGAACTGAGGATCAGAAAGCTTGTTTGAATCGATGTATTTCATCCGCAGATTATGCACGAATGCTAAGAAATCCGGAGTGCAAATATTAACCAAAAAGAAGATCGTTTTTTGATTTATGAAAGAGATCTAATGTGAAGGGATTTAAGGCAGGAATCATTGCCTTGGCTATAGGATGGAGCGTTCAGGCAAATGCAGATGACACAAAGGGAAATTATATTAAGGCTGCTATTGATCAGTCATTCAAGCCGCTCATGCAACAATATGATGTATTGGGAATGGCAGTCGGGGTGATTTATCAGGGAAAAAATCATGAATACTATTATGGCCTGCAATCTCATATCGACCATAAAGCTGTAAATCGGCAAACAATTTTTGAATTAGGTTCTGTAAGTAAAATTTTTACGGGCATTGCAGGGGGCTATGCCAAGAGTCAGAGCAAGCTTTCTTTTAATGATCATCCAGCTAAGTATTGGCCTGATTTAAAGAATTCAGAAATCAACAAAGTCAGTTTGCTGGAATTAGCCACTTATACGAGTGGCAATTTACCTTTGCAATTTCCGGATCAGGTTAAGACAGAACAGCAAGTTTTAGAGTATTTCCAAGATTGGCAGGTTAAGCATCCGCCTGGCCAATATCGGCAATATTCAAATCCCAGTATTGGCTTATTTGGTGAGTTAAGTGCAAGATCAATGAATGTTCCTTTTAGCGTATTGCTGGAACAGACGATTTTTCCAAAACTCAATTTAAAGAATACCTATATCAATGTTCCGAAAGCACAAAGGGTTCATTATGCTTTTGGTTATGATCAGAACAATCATCCGGTGCGAGTAACCCCGGGAGCTTTGGATGCCCAGGCCTATGGAGTGAAATCTACACTTCCCGATATGCTGAAATTATTAGATGCCAATCTGAATCCGAAAAAGAACAAGACTGATATTAAACAAGCGCTTCTGGAAACTCATCATGGATATTTTAAGCTTGGAAAAATGACCCAAGCACTCGGTTGGGAGAACTTTTCATATCCGACGACGCTCGATATTTTGCTGGAAAGTAATTCTGAAAAAGTCGTGATGCAAGCAAATCGGGTAGTCAAAAATACTGTTCAGGAAAAATCACAAGTTTTTCATAAAACTGGTTCAACCAATGGCTTTGGAACCTATGTGCTGTTTATTCCGGAAGAAAATTTTGGACTGGTGATGATGATGAATAAAAAAATTCCCAATGCAGAGCGAATTAAGGCAGCCTATCAAGTCTTTCAGTCCATAAAAAACAGTTAAGTTTATTAAGCCTGAGTAGAAGGAAATGTCTCATGATTTTTGAGCTAGGGTATTTCCTTCTTTTGAAAAGAGGTTGATTCTTAAACTCTAACTGAAGTAAAAGCCTCCTAATTTCGGAGGTTTTTATTTTGTATCGATAAGAGTGGTAGATTTTACTGGTTGAGAAAAATTCATCCTATAAATTTTAAAATGAAATTTAATAATATTAAAGTTCAAAATAGGGTAAGCTTATTTAATTAAGATTGAATCAGATTAGATAGGTTTCAGGGCATTCATGTTAGAACTTCGTCATTTAAAAACCTTAGTCGCGTTACGAGAACATGGCTCACTGGTTGCAGCAGCAGGAGATCTTTGTCTCACGCCTTCAGCTTTGTCCCATCAGCTTCGTGAATTGGATCAATGGTTCGGAGTCGAAATCGTCAATCGCCGTAGTCGCCCGGTCAGTTTTTCCAATGTCGGGCAGCGCTTACTGAAGCTGGCAGATGATATTTTGCCTCAAGTCCATGTTGCACAGAGTGATATCATTCGCATTGTGCATGGGCAGACAGGACGGATCATTTTTTCTTCCGAATGCCATAGCTGTTTCGACTGGTTGATGCCTTTACTGAATCAATATCGTATTCAATATCCAGATGTAGATTTGGATTTCGCTTCTGGCTTTGAGGCCAATCCGCATGAACTGTTACAAACTGGGGAATTCGATCTACTTATTACCGCCGATCCGATTGAACTAAAGGGCATAGAGTATTTCCCGATTTTTGAATATGAATCGCGTCTGGTTCTTTCTAATACCCATCCTTTAGTGCGTTCCCAAAGTATTAGCGTCCAGGAATTGGCGGAAGAAACACTGATTACCTATCCAGTGGACAAGCACCGTCTGGACATCATGTCACACCTGTTTATTCCAGCGAATATTTTACCGAAACAGATTCGAACCACCGACTTGACTCAAATGCTGATTCAACTGGTTGCCAGTGGCCGGGGAGTTGCAGCCTTGCCAGATTGGGTAGTGAATGAATATGAGCAAAAAGGCTGGGTGACTTCACGCCGTTTGAATTGTATAGCCCCGAATGGACTGCGCCGGACTTTATATGCAGGTTATCGAACTGAAGAAAAGCAGAAAGATTATTTCGAAGGATTTTTAAAGCAGCTTGACCGATTCTCTAAAAAGAGAACCACATATTATGATTAAGTGGTGATAAAGGTTTCCTCTCGACTCTTTAAAACTATTCTTTTTGATGACGCTTTCAGTCAATTAGATCAATAAATATACAATTCTAAAACAGGCTTATCTTAATTTTGGGTGAAAGATGGGAAGAGTAGGACTCAACTAGTAGATGAGATATTGAAGAGTTCTTAGGTAGTTTAAAACCTATTCTGAAAGAAGAGGTGAGATCATGAATATTGCAAAGAATACCATTTGTCTTTGGTACGATCATGATGCTGAAGAAGCCGCACGATTTTATGCAGAAATTTTTCCAAATTCATCTGTAGGTGCCATCGTTCTTGCACCTGGAGATTATCCCTCTGGTAAAGCAGGTGATGTCATCACAGTAGACTTTACCGTACTGGGTATTCCATGTATTGGTTTAAACGGAGGACCTGTATTTCAACATAATGAATCTTTCTCATTTCAAGTCGCCACAGAAGATCAGGAAGAAACTGACCACTATTGGAATGCGATCGTCAATAATGGTGGTCAGGAAAGTGAATGTGGATGGTGTAAGGATAAATGGGGAGTATCTTGGCAAATCATCCCTAAAGCTTTACTTGAAGCATCATACAGTTCAGACCATGGTGTTGCTAAAAGAGCCTTTGATGCCATGATGACCATGAAGAAAATTGATGTCGCTGCAATTGAAGCTGCCATCCGAGGCTAAGGCATGGTCTTGATATCAGTGATTAATGCCATGTATTTAGTTTAAGCGTTTGGCCTTATTACTTATATAAAGTGAGAGGTCATTGTTAATAATCAGAAGTTCATCCTTTAAGGTATAGCCAGTGAGTTGCTTATGGCGGCCGCTGGCTAAAATCCATTTAAGCTTTCTCTATAAATAATTTTTATTTTTTAAAAATAAGTAAATAAAACTCGAAGATATCTCTGAAGGTGAAGATTCATATTTGAAATATTTGGCTTAATGTAAGATGATAAAATAGTAAGTGACTAAAATTTAAAATCTTATTTCATCTGCTAGAAGAACGAGAAAGACATGCCTCATTCCCATCATCATGAAAAACACTATATACAACGTTCTGGCTGGTTGCGTGCCGCAGTGCTTGGTGCCAATGATGGAATTATTTCCGTGACCAGTCTGGTTGTCGGGATGGCAGCCAGTGGTGCTTCGTCACAAACACTTTTGATTGCTTGTGTTGCTGGCCTGATTTCTGGTGCAGCCTCGATGGCAGCTGGGGAATATATCTCGGTCAAGTCGCAACAGGATATTGAAAAAAATGATCTCGCCATGGAAGAGCGGGAATTAAATCTGCATCCCGTACATGAATTAAGAGAGCTGAAAAATATTTATATCAAGCGAGGTTTAGAAGCTGATCTGGCCGAAGAAGTGGCAAAACAGCTTACTGCACATAATGCCTTAGATGCGCATGCGCGTGATGAAATTGGAATTCTGGAACAGACAGCTGCCCGGCCCTTTACGGCAGCATTTTCTTCAGCATCAGCATTTACGGTAGGTTCTTTATTTCCATTGGTATCCATTTTGGTTTTGCCTTCACATTTGCTAGATCAGGGCGTTATGCTGGTGGGAGTGCTTAGTCTGGGAATGATGGGAGCATTAGCCAGTTATGCAGGTGGTGGCAGCATGTGGAAAGGCGCACTGCGTGTCATGATTTGGGGCATCGTTGCCATGCTATTCAGTTTCTGGATTGGCTCTCTATTTAATATTGCTACCACCTAATCATTTAAAAAATATGGAATAAATTTTTATTAATCTAGATATATCCAAAATTTAATTGAAGTAGATAACTTGAAATTAAAATTTTCCAAATTTAATTGTATTAGACACATTTAGATGCTTAGGGTCTGTTGACACTTACTGTTCATAATTAACCCTATAACGGTAGCCATAAAAATATACAGGCTAAGGCAACAGAACTTTGATAATTTCTTTTGAGCTTGTCATATCGAGTAGCTATTCCTCTA
>NZ_VOZD01000004.1:0-171643 GCF_013419915.1 Acinetobacter sp. YH12043 | reverse complement strand
CCAGGTGCACTACCAGGCTGTGCTATGCTCCGATGTTCAACTCAAAGAGTTGGGGTGAATGATGGGATTCGAACCCACGACAACCGGAATCACAATCCGGGGCTCTACCAACTGAGCTACATCCACCATTACGGTGTCTTCATTATTTAGACATAAAAAAACCGCTTGACGCGGTATCATTTATCTTAACCACCATGAAGAAGATGGTCGGAGCAGTAGGATTCGAACCTACGACCCCCTGGTCCCAAACCAGGTGCACTACCAGGCTGTGCTATGCTCCGATGTTCAACTCAAAGAGTTGGGGTGAATGATGGGATTCGAACCCACGACAACCGGAATCACAATCCGGGGCTCTACCAACTGAGCTACATCCACCATTGCCTTGGTTCTTAAATATCAAGCCACCAAAAATGGCGCGCCTGACAGGATTCGAACCTGTGACCATCCGCTTAGAAGGCGGATGCTCTATCCAACTGAGCTACAAGCGCTTTACTGATGATTTTCACCATCCGCCTTGAAGAATTGGTCGGAGCAGTAGGATTCGAACCTACGACCCCCTGGTCCCAAACCAGGTGCACTACCAGGCTGTGCTATGCTCCGATTCATCTCAGCTTTCGTATCAAGCTTATCGCTTGGTACGGTGTGCATTCTAGGCGTGACGCCATAAGACGTCAACACCTATATTTAAAAAAAATCAAAAAAACACTTCAAGCGTTTATTTATCAAGCATTTCAGACATTTTTTATACAAAATCTTAGCGTTTCAAGCTGGCACTAAAATCCAGCATACGATCTAAAGGCAGTTTGGCTCGTTGAGCTAATGCGGGGTCAACATGAATCTCCTGATCACGATGTTGTAGAACATGCAAGATTCCATCTAGCTCGTTCATGGCCATCCAAGGACAGTGTGCACATGAACGACAGGTTGCTCCTTCTCCAGCGGTTGGAGCTTCAATCAAAATCTTATCTGGCACAGCCTGCTGCATTTTATAGAAAATACCGCGATCTGTTGCCACGATCAAACGCTGATGTGGCAAGGTTTGAGCTGCCTTGATTAACTGAGAAGTACTTCCGACTGCATCAGCAATTTCTACCACAGACATCGGTGATTCTGGATGGACCAGCACTGCCGCATCTGGATATAAGGCTTTCATATTAGCAATTCCGCGCGAACGAAATTCTTCGTGGACGATACACGCGCCATCCCAAAGCAGCATGTCAGCACCGGTTTTATTCTGGATATAACGCCCTAGATGCTGATCCGGTGCCCAGATAATTTTTTCACCTAAACTATCGAGGTGTTCAATAATCTCAACTGCACAACTTGAAGTCACGACCCAGTCAGCGCGGGCTTTAACCGCAGCCGAAGTATTAGCATACACCACTACAGTATGATCAGGATGCGCATCACAGAATTTGGTAAATTCTTCTACTGGACAACCCAAATCCAGTGAACAGGTCGCTTCAAGAGTTGGCATCAGGACGGTTTTTTCTGGTGAAAGTATTTTTGAAGTTTCACCCATGAACTTAACCCCAGCTACCACCAAGGTCGATGCGGGATGGTCACGTCCAAAACGCGCCATTTCCAATGAATCGGACACACAGCCACCAGTCAGTTCTGCCAGTTCCTGTATTTCAGGATCACAATAATAATGTGCAACTAGTACTGCATTCTGCTTTTCCAATTCGGCTTGAATCTGTGCAAATTTTTCCTGTTTGGCCTGTGCACTGATCTGATGCTCTTTGGGTTCTCCTAAACGATCTAAATGCGCCTGCACAATCGATTTGGCTTCATTGGCTATTAATTTGGTCGCATCATTCATAACAACTCTTACTCTACCCTCATGGTTCATTATTCAACGAACCTTTCACCCTACATCCCGGTCATCTCTAGCAAAATACTTTTTTGACCAGTCATTAAAAATCATAAGATATAAAAAAAGCCCCACAACGGAGGCTTTAGAAACAATCTGAATTATGAACGATAATCAGCATTGATCTTCACATAATCATAGGACAGGTCACAGGTATAGACTGTATCTTTTGCTTCACCACGTCCAAGATCAACACGAATCGTCATTTCAGCTTGTGCCATCACACGTGCACCTGCCTCTTCGGTATAGTCTGCTGCTGCACCACCATCCTTGCAGATTTGTACATCATCTAACCAAACCTGAATTTTTGCAACGTCTAAATTCGCCACACCTGCATAACCGATTGCAGCCAGAATACGCCCCCAGTTTGGATCAGAAGCAAAGATCGCAGTTTTCACCAATGGAGAATGCGCGATACTATAGGCCACGTCACAGCATTCCTGAGTATTGGCGCCACCTTCTACTGCAACTGTGATGAACTTAGTCGCACCTTCACCATCACGCACAATCAGTTGCGCAAGACGTTTCATGGTACGCATCAATACTTCAAGTACAGCTGCATAACGCGGATCTTCAACTGATGAAATTTCTGTTCCACCGGCCTGACCTGTAGCAATAAAAATGCAAGAGTCATTGGTTGAGGTATCCCCATCAATGGTAATGCGGTTGAATGACTGATTCACTGTCTCAGATAAAAGCTGTTGAACCAGTTCACGGCTGATTGGCACATCAGTCGCCACATAACCTAGCATAGTGGCCATATTTGGGCGAATCATGCCGGCACCTTTGGAAATCCCGGTCATGGTATAAGTAATGCCGTCCAGTTCGAACTGTTCAGATGCACCTTTTGGTGTAGTGTCTGTGGTCATGATGCCGGTTGCCGCATCGATCCAGGCATCATCACGCAATGACTCTAATGCAGGCTGCAAACCATTCAGAAGACGTTCCATTGGTAATTGTTCGCCAATCACCCCTGTTGAAAATGGCAATACTTCTTCAGCTTTCACGCCTGCAAGTTCAGCCAGTTTGGCACAAGTGGCTTCAGCATTCGCCATACCTGTAGCACCTGTACCCGCATTAGCATTTCCGGTATTAATCACTAAATAACGTGGATTACCTACCGCCAGATGTGCTTTAGAAACATGCACAGGGGCAGCACAAAAAGCATTCTGGGTAAATACACCTGCAACATTGGAGCCTTCAGCCAGTTCAAATATCACCAGGTCACGTCGGTTCTGATAGCGTACATACGCTTCTGCCGAACCAATTCTCACCCCTTTTACCACATGCATCTGTGGCATAGATACGTCACCAACTGCCATTTTTAAATGTCCAATATTGAAGTTTCAGAAAAATACAGCTTAGTTGATCTTCATTAAAAAATCGAGCCAAAGCCAGATGAACACTCACTTTTCTTATGGTTTTTCACAATAAAAAACCAGTCATGGTGACTGGTTTTATTAAACTGGATCAAACTTAGTTTTTAGCCAGCTGGGTTGATTCACTCAATAAAGCCTGTTTCGCCTGTTGCTGACTTGCCGCAGAAAGCGCAGGGTTAGAAGCAACAATACGGTCAGCATTCGCTGCATTGGCTGCTGCAATCGCTGCAGTCTGCAAAACGATTGGACGGTTTGAATTATTAAAGGTATAGCGAATGCCAGTACGCGGACTTGCAATGGTCACCTGACCATCTGTACCCGTCTGAACCTGAGCCGTAGTTGGACCAATGGCCTGCTGAACTTTAGCAGGTGTCGTTGTTGCTGTTTCAGCAAAACTTAAAGTCGGGATTACCAAAGCAGCAACCATCATCGTTTTTAATACTTTTGTCATTGTTTCTTCCACTTTGCGGTGTTCAATCTGCCATTAAATACCATTTAATCCGGTACAGTGCAAACAGTATTCATCAGCTGAAAAGTCCATATACATAAAAAGATCAGGACCATTTGGTCCTGATCTTTTTATAGTTTAGAAACTTAGCAGAAATTAGATCTTGCCATGACACTGTTTGTATTTCAGACCTGAACCACATGGACAAGGTGCATTACGGCTTGCCGGTGCTTCAAAGACTGGTGCAACAGGATTGGCCTGCGCATTTTGTTCAGTGGTGATTTCATCTTCTTCAGCCAGTAATCCATCAAATTCCTGATGAGATAACTGCAAACGCATCGCTTCAGCCTGTGCCTGCTGCTGTGCTTCCATTTCAGCCAGCTCTTCAGGTGTTGGCACATGGATACGTGACAGATCAGTAATGACGTCAGATTTAATCACGCCCAGCATGTTTACAAACAGGTTATAGGCTTCTTTTTTGTATTCCTGCTCTGGGTTTTTCTGTGCATAACCGCGTAAATGAATCCCTTGACGCAGGTAATCCATCGCAGCCAGATGCTCTTTCCAGTGACGGTCCAGAGAGTTCAGCATGAAATGACGTTCAAGTGATGCTGCAGATTCAGCACCCATTTGTTCACGACGTGAACGGTAACGATTTACCACTTCTTCAGTAATTCGCTCAACCAGTGCTTCTTCATCTAAACGACGATCCTGCTCTAACCATTGTGCAACTGGCAGATCAATCGATAAGTCTTCACGTAGTGCAAGTTCCAGACCTTCAATATCCCACTGATCATGAATTGATTCAGGCGGAATATAGTTGGCGATCATGCCCTGCATCACTTCACGGATCATCTCTTCGATATAATCCTGCAATGAACTTTCAGCCAGAATCTCATCACGCTGACTATAGATAATTTTACGCTGCTCGTTATTCACGTCATCGTATTTCAACAGGTTCTTACGAATGTCGAAGTTACGTGCTTCTACTTTACGCTGTGCATTTTCGATTGAGCGTGACACCATTTTGTGTTCAATCGCTTCATCTTCTTTTAAGCCCATTGCACGCATCATGGCAACCACACGGTCACCCGCAAAGATACGCATCAAGTCATCTTCAAGAGACAGGTAGAAACGCGATACACCCGGGTCACCCTGACGGCCCGCACGACCACGCAACTGGTTATCGATACGGCGAGATTCATGACGTTCAGAACCGATAATATGCAAACCACCAGAAGCAAGAACTGCTTCATGATTCGCTTCCCATTCTGCTTTCAGGCGTGCTTCATCTTCAGGGGTTGGGTTTTCAATTTTGGCCAGTAGCGCTTTCCAGTTACCACCCAGCAAAATATCGGTACCACGACCGGCCATGTTAGTTGCAATCGTTACAGCACGCGGTGCACCCGCTTGGGCAATAATATCTGCTTCACGCTCATGCTGTTTGGCATTCAGGACTTCATGTTCAATACCAGCTTCTTTAAGCTTGTCAGAAAGAATTTCCGACGCTTCAATAGTGGCCGTACCAATTAGGATTGGCGCAACACCAGCTTCATGAACACGCTGGATTTCCTGAATAATCGCGTTGTATTTGCCTTCACGATTCAGGTAGATCAAATCGTTCTGGTCATTACGGATCATTGGACGGTGGGTTGGAATGATTACCACATCCAGACCGTAAATTTCTTTCATTTCCGCAGCTTCAGTATCTGCAGTACCGGTCATACCGGATAATTTTTTATACAGACGGAAATAGTTCTGGAATGTAGTAGTTGCAAGAGTCTGGTTTTCCGGCTGGATTTCCAGACCTTCTTTTGCTTCAACTGCCTGGTGCAGACCTTCAGACCAGCGACGACCTGGCATGGTACGACCGGTGTTCTCATCGACGATGATCACTTCACCTTCATGGATGATGTAATGCACATTACGTTGATACAGATAGTGCGCACGAATCGCAGCAGTCACATGATGCAGCAAATTCAAATTAGAAGCTGAATACAGGCTTTCACCTTCAGCCAGCAAGCCCATTGCAATCAATTCACTTTCAATGGTTTCAAAACCGGTTTCAGTAATTTCAACAGAACGCTGTTTTTCATCAATCCAGAAATGACCGCCATCCGGTACTTTTTCTTCTTTCTGTGCTTTTAACTTCGGTGGAATGCTGTTGATCGCTGCATAAAGCTGGGAGGAGTCTTCACTTTGACCAGAAATAATCAGCGGTGTACGCGCTTCATCGATCAGGATCGAATCGACCTCATCGATAATGGCATAGGTCAGACCACGCTGTTTTTTCTCAGCCAGCGAGAACACCATGTTGTCACGAAGATAATCGAAACCGAATTCGTTATTGGTACCGTAAGTGATATCTGCTTTATAGGCTTCAGATTTTTCTATCGGATTCTGCATGGAATAGATAATCCCAATGCTTAAACCCAAGAATTCGAACAATGGACGGTTTAACTCGGCATCACGTTGTGCCAGATAGTCGTTCACCGTGATGACATGGACACCCTGCCCGCTCAATGCATTAAGATAACAGGCCAGCGTCCCCATCAGGGTTTTACCTTCACCGGTACGCATCTCGGCAATCTTGCCTTCATGCAGGGTAATACCACCAATCAACTGTACGTCGTAGTGACGCATTCCCATAACACGTTTTGCAGCTTCACGACAGACTGCGAATGCTTCAGGAAGTAACTTATCTAGGCTTTCACCCTTATTATATCGTTGTTTGAATTCTTCAGTTTTTGCAGATAAGTCTGCATCGCTTAGGGCTGATATCGTCGGCTCGAGCGCATTAATCTTGTCTACGATTTTACGCATGCGTTTGAGTTCGCGCTCATTTTTGGTACCGAAGATTCCTCCGATCAGACTTGCCAACATGAATAGACTCTCTAAATCTTGCTTGTCAAATAAATATGTTCTTAGTCGTTATTATGGTGCTAGAAATTTGAACTACAAGGGTTTTGCCAGAAAACCAATGAAAAAAACTCATCCTTCGTCCTAGCCCTGAGACCTAAGGCAAAGTAATGTAGCAAATTTTACCCATGCAATATAGTTAATTAGACGACTGATTTGTCTGATTCTGAATCGACAGCCTACTTCTTTATTCGGTTTATTCATAAGAAATTCTAAAAACACTATTTTTAATCATAAAAAAATTGGTTCATATTTATTCTCATCGACACATTACAAGATCAATTGAGGCAAGAAAATGAGTTTACGTTTAGGCGATACCGCACCGAATTTTGAACAGCAATCTAGCGAAGGCTTAATTAACTTTTATGACTTTCTAGGCGATAGTTGGGGCATTTTATTTTCACATCCAGCAGACTACACACCTGTATGTACCACTGAACTGGGCTTTACCGCGAAACTGAAAGACGAGTTTACAAAACGTGGCGTGAAAGCGATTGCGCTTTCTGTTGATGATGTTGAATCGCATCATGGCTGGATCAAAGACATTAATGAAACTCAAGGTACGACCGTTAACTTCCCGATCATTGCTGATCAGGACCGAAAAGTGTCTGAGCTGTATGGTTTCATTCACCCAAATGCCAGCGAAACCCTAACTGTACGTTCTCTGGTAATCATTGATCCAAACAAGAAAGTGCGTCTGATTATTACCTACCCTGCATCAACAGGTCGTAATTTCCATGAAGTATTACGTGTAGTCGACTCTCTGCAATTAACCGACAATCATAAAGTTGCAACTCCAGCAAACTGGCAACATGGCGATGATGTAGTGATTGTGCCTTCACTGAAAGATGAGGAAGAAATTAAACAACGCTTCCCTAAAGGTTATAAGGCAGTAACTCCATACCTACGTCTGACACCACAGCCTGAGCGAGGATAAGCGAAGCACTGCTTCGCCCGAGCGCAAGAGCCATAGCTATGCTATGGCTGGTAAGGAATTAAAAGGACTCCTTTTTAATTTTGCGCAAGGCAAGCGTAGCGCGCAGTTTCCATTGTACTGCCCTTGCGCAAGACGAGAAGCTATGCTTCGAGTGACAAAACTGAAAGCACTGCTTTTCAGTTTTGCGCAAAGCAAACGAAGTGCGCAGTATTTGAAGCACTGCTTTAATTTGTGACAAGACAAGCGCAGCGCGTAGCTTCCAAAACACCGCTTTGCTTGAATGCAAGACGAGAAGCTATGCTTCGAGTGATAATTTGAAAGCACTGCTTTAGTTATTCGTAAGACAAGCGAAACGCGTAGTCTCTAAAAGGTGGTACTTTTTCGCTCAAGAACCTCAGCTATGCTAAAGTTATACGGATAAGCAAAGTTACTGCTCTTTAACCATGACACCGAAAATTTAGAAAAAACTCTCCACCATGAAAATGAAGATCATCATGCATCAACCCTCATTTTCATGTTTAGTTTGATACCCACCGACGAGCCGGGTTTTCGAACTTTTCCCATCAAGCCTGTCTTCGGACAGGCTTTTTTTTGAAAAAGCCGATATGCTGTTGAAGAGAATGATTAAAAAGGTGAGTTAGGTTGCAATGAAAAATAATTATGTACTTCTTCTGGTTTCTACGCTTGTTTTATCTGGCTGTACTCCAGCGCTGCCTGAACAGGAACGCCCAATGCATTGGGGACAGGAACTGCATGAAGAACATAATTTTTATCAGATTAGCAATGAACTTTACCGAAGTGAACAGCCAAGCGATGAACTGACGCCCTTATTAAAACAATATGCCATTAATGTGGTGATCAACCTGCGTTCACGCGATAAAGATACGGATATTTTGTCAAATGAAGACCTCAAGCTTAAACATGTTCCCATTCATACCTGGGCTATGAATCGCGAGGATTTACTGAATGTGATGCAGTTAATCCAGCAGGCACGACAAAATAATGAAAAAATACTTTTACACTGTTATCACGGTTCAGACCGTACCGGTGCCAGTGTGGCCATGTACCGGATTATTTTTCAGAACTGGCGCATTGAAGATGCAGTACAGGAAATGAAGCATGGCGGTTATGGCTTTCATTCCATTTGGCGCAATATTGAAAAATTATTTACCCCTGAAAATGTAAAATGGATTCGCGAGCAACTCGCGAATCCATCTACAGAAACTTCGGTTAAGTAAGAGAGTTAACGCTTATCTAGCGGCACCCAGTCATTTACCCAGGCTGATTTCATGTTCAGGCTGGCATCAGACGCGATTTTCTTACGCAGTGCATCTGCTGTTTCACGGTCTTTAGATGGACCGACCATAATACGCACACCTTTAGATGTCTGGCTCTTGGTGACCTTGTAGCCTTTGGCTCGCAGTTTGGCCGCAATGGCATCAGCATTGGCTTCATTGGCAGCCAGGGCCACCTGCACCATCCACTGTTTATCACTTTCACCTTCAAGAAGTTTACGGGCTTTTTCAGCTTCAGCCTTTTTCTTGGCCTCTTCTGCTTTATGTTTCTCTTCAGCTTTGCGCTTTTCTTCTGCCTTACGTTTTTCTTCTGCCTTACGTTTTTCTTCAGCAGCTTTATGCTCAGCTTCTTTTTTCTTTTCAGCCGCTTTGTGCTCTTCCTCGGCCTTACGTTTTGCTTCAGCTGCCTTATGCGCTTCTTCAGCTTTACGTTTCTCTTCTAGCTTACGTTTTTCTTCTGCAGCCTTCTGCTCTGCCTGTTTCTTGGCAGTATCAGCTGAAGTTTGGGCTTTTTGCTGCTCAAGTTTCTGCTGTTCTAACTTTTTTTGTGTAGCAGCCTTGTCTTCAGCCAGACGTTTTTGCTTCGTCTGTTCATCTTCTGCCAGCTCAGGTGGAATATTGTCTGAACTTTGCTGTCCCATACGATGGGCATTCAAAGCAGCATATTCTTCAGCCGCACGACGTGCTGCATCTGCCTCAGCCTGCTGTTGCATGGCTAAAAATTCAGCTGCACGGGCTTCCTGTTCAGCCACTGCTTTTTCGCGGTCACGACGCTGCTGTTCCAGCAGACGTTTTTCTGTTTCCACATCGACTGTTAAAGAACCTAATGAATTGTTGACTGTATCTTTTGATTCTACTTCTGCAGCCAGTGCCGGGTTTTGCTGACGATCCTGATGAATTTCATTTTGGCCTTTCAGGAGTAATGCTGCCAATAAAACACCACCACCTAGTAAAACAACGCCACCCATCCAGCGTTGTTTGTTATTCATTGACATTCTTCCAAATACTCCCATACCGCTTCTAAGGTATGAAATGATCCACATACCAAAATCAGCTGATTATTCTCTGTTTCATCCAGCGCTGATTTAAAAGCTAATTTTACATTGTCAAATTGTTCTATCAATTCACCTTGCAATGCATCAGTCAAAAGTGTGACCTCTGCCGCACGTGGCACAGATAATGGTGCAATTTTCCACAAATGAACAGTGTCTTTCAACAACTTGACGACAGAATTTATATCTTTATCTGCCAGCATGGAAAATACACAAATGACTTCTTTATATTTCTTGTTGTAATTTAAATAATTGCGTAATTGTTTTAACAGGAACTCTACCCCATGCGGGTTATGTCCGGCATCAAAAATTACGGTCTTATTCTGAATTTCTCGGACTTCAAAACGCCCCGGCAATTTAGCTGCCTGAATTCCTCCCACAATCGCTGTCTGGTTGACTTCCAGACCACTCAGCAAGATCGCTGCAACCGCTGTCGAAATATTATCCAGCGCCAGTGAACCTGTTGGCAATTTTAAAGTCGTACCCGACGATGCAAAAGCCCAGGTTTTGCCATCTTCAAAGGCTTCATAGAAATAATCACGGTTGATAGCATACAACGGCGCATTGCATTCAGCAGCTTTATCCAGAATGGCTTGCGGAATATCTTGCTGACCACCAAATATCACGGGAATATTCGGACGGATAATACCAGCTTTTTCAAAAGCAATTTTTTCAATGGTATCACCGAGCCAGTCGGTATGATCCAGTCCGATATTGGTGATGACTGCAACATCCGGATTAACCACATTCACGACATCCAGACGGCCACCCAATCCGACTTCCAGCACCCACACATCACACAGTTCATGTTTAAAAATCACAAATGCAGCAAGTGTGGTTGCTTCAAAGAATGACAGGCTTAAATCGCATTCGCGACGTGCCCGATCGACTTCAACAAAAGCATCAATCAGCAACTGGTCTTCGACTTCAACCCCACGTAATTTCACCCGTTCATTAAAACGATATACATGAGGAGACTGATACAGTCCGACCTTAAAACCCTGAGCATTGAGAATGGCAGCCAGAGTCGTGGTCGTTGAACCTTTACCATTGGTTCCGGCAACCGTCAGGACTTTAGCCTCCGGATTGATCACGCCCAGCTTTTCAGCCACAGGAATAACACGTTCCAGGCCTAAATCAATCCCCGTAACGTGAACATGGCTCCAATAATCGAGCCATGTATCAAGTGAATCAGTTGCTAATGGTGCTGTGTTCAAGGCAGGTTCATCAATTTCGTGATAATACGATAAACTGTATCACGTAATGCATGACGGTGAACAATCTGATCGATTACACCATGATCAAGCAAATATTCAGCACGCTGGAACGGTTCGTCCAGTTTTTCACGTACAGTTTGTTCGATCACACGTTTACCCGCAAAGCCGATCATGGCTTTCGGTTCAGCCAGATGTACATCACCCAGCATAGCTAAAGACGCAGTGACACCACCGTAGACTGGATGGGTCAATACCACCACATAAGGCAGACCTACTTCTTTCAAACGCTGAATCGCTGCTGAAGTACGTGCCATTTGCATCAAAGACAGCATGCCTTCCTGCATACGCGCGCCACCAGAAGCTGCAAAACAGATCAGAGGTTGATGTGTTTCAATCGCACGCTCGGCTGCCTGCACAAAACGGTCACCCACTACGGTACCCATAGAGCCGCCCATGAAGTCGAATTCAAATGCAGTTGCAATCATTGGCACGCCTTTCAGCAGACCTTGCATCACGATCAGTGCTTCAGTTTCACCCGTTTTCTTTTGTGCTTCCGACATACGCTCAGGATAAGCTTTGCTGTCGACAAATTTCAGTGGATCTTTGGCCGTAAATTCCTGACCCATTTCAGTCTGTACCTGATCAAAGAACCAGTTCAGACGGTCACGTGCTTTCATTTTCAGATGTTCATCGCATTGTGGACAAACATAAGCATTAAATGACATTGCAGTACGTGTCACCAAAGCATGACATTCAGGGCACTCAATGGTTGGCTCTGTGAATGTCGCTTTTAGGGTAGTTTGCTCATCAGGTACATGAATGCCCGGAACAATACGCTCCGTCCATGGGGTCGATGGGCTCAGAATTTTGCCTGATTTCACTTGTTGACTCATACTATAACTCATCGAGCGCTGCTCGAAGCTCCTTGACTTTATTCACCGTCGCAATAACGGCTTGTTCTGGCGCGAGGGTTGCAAACTGTTTTACAAACGCACTTCCCACAATAACTGCATCGGCAGCAACACCCATCGCTTTCGCAGATGCAGCATCACTGATACCAAAACCCACGCCTACAGGAACATCTGTCTCTGCCTTAATTTTCTGAATACGTGCAGCTGCTTCAGATACATCTAATGTTGCAGCACCCGTCACACCTTTCAACGACACATAGTAAATAAAGCCACTGGCCTGTTTCACTACATGCTGAATACGCTCATCAGTTGAGGTCGGAGCCAACAGGAAAATCTGATCCATTTCATATTTTTCCAGCACCTGCCCCAAATCTTGAGCTTCTTCAGGAGGAAGATCGACCAGAAGCACGCCGTCGACACCGCATTCATAGGCATAAGCCACAAACTTTTCATAGCCAATGACTTCAACCGGATTGAGATAACCCATGAGTACCACTGGTGTTTCGCGGTCTTTCAAGCGAAATTCTTTCACCATGTGCAGGGCATCCAAGGTATTAGTGCCACCGGCCAGCGCGCGTTCAGCAGCCAGAGCAATCACCGGACCATCTGCCATTGGATCTGAAAAAGGGAGACCCAGTTCAATCACGTCGACGCCAGCGTCCACCATCTGGTGCAGCAAAGGTACGGTTACCTCTGGATGCGGGTCACCAGCCATAACATAAGAAACTAAAGCTTTACGCTGTTGAGATTTAAGTTGTCCAAATCGTGTGGCTAAACGAGACATAGGGCTGAGCTTTCCTTAAGGTGTTTCAAACTTGAGACATTGACTATGTAGAAATACAAGACATCGCATTGTAACGCTATTTTTTGTACATTGAACAGTGTGCAACATCGACCTCTGGCATTTCATTTCCTGTGCGAGGATTTCAGAACAACCCGAAGGGATCTATTTACGATTATTTTGATTTTTTTCTCAATGATCAAAGATGCCTAATTTTGGCATTCCCTAAAATGTTGAATATTTAGATAAACTTATTTTTATCATGGAAAAATTAATAAAAATGCAGGTGTTAGCGCATTCATTTAAAGTTTTCTGAAATTGCAAAACCTGTTTTATACTAGCCCCATTCTCTTATTTTTTTATCTCCTATGCAGACTGACTCTGAAGGTACAGTGCAGGCACGCGCCATTGCACTGTTGCCGCTTATTGTATTTTTAACCATCTTTTTAGGTAGCGGGATCTATCATTCTTTGATCGGAACTGAATTTGCGTTT
This sequence comes from Acinetobacter sp. YH12043, assembly GCF_013419915.1. Taxonomy (NCBI): domain Bacteria; kingdom Pseudomonadati; phylum Pseudomonadota; class Gammaproteobacteria; order Moraxellales; family Moraxellaceae; genus Acinetobacter; species Acinetobacter sp. YH12043. The sequence continues at coordinate 158,337 of NZ_VOZD01000004.1, read as the reverse complement.
TATCAGATTAAAGCACCTGTTGCCGCCCTGCCCGCGATTATCTTGGCTGCATTAGTGTATCGTGGCAAACTCAACCAGGGTATTGAAGAATTTCTGAAAGGTGCCAGCCATCCTAACCTGATTCTGATGTTCATGGTATTTATGCTGGCCGGTGCTTTTGCCAGTGTTAGCAGTGCGATTGGCAGTGTTGATGCCACCGTACAGATGGGCCTGTCTGTCATTCCTCCGAGTTTTGTCTTACCGATGCTGTTTGTGATTTCGGCATTTATTGCGACGGCGATGGGTACCTCTATGGGAACCATTGCCGCCTGTGCACCCATTGCCTTTGGCTTTGCACAAGTGACCGAGATTCCGGTGGTTTATGCGATCGGCGCCGTGGTCGGTGGGGCAATGTTCGGTGATAATCTGTCCATGATTTCGGATACTACCATTGCTGCAACCAGCAGCCAGAAAGTGCAGTTACGTGACAAATTCAGTGTCAATGTCTGGATTGCTGTGCCGGCTTCTATCGTCACGATTTTGATCTATATCTTCAATACTGGTAGTTCTAGTCCAGTCGAATACAAGGACTTTAACTGGATTCTAGTCCTGCCTTATATTGTGGTCTTTTTACTGGCTTTTAGCCGTCTGCATGTTCTGGCGGTTTTAACCATCGGTGTCGTGTTATCGGGTTTATTCGGGCTATTTGCTACGCCAGATTTCAATATCCTCAAGCTGAACACTTCCATTTATGATGGCTTTGTCGGCATGTTTGAAGTGGCATTGTTATCCATGTTCCTGGGTGGCCTGTCTGCGATCATGCAACGTGAAGGTGGTTTACGCTGGCTGATCGAACGCATCTACGCGCTGACCCGCTTATTTAAAGTGGGCCGTCAGCGGGCCGGTGAAATCGGGATCAGTTTCTTGGTCGTATTTTCGAATCTGTTTGTAGCAAATAACACTGTCGCGATTATTCTGGCTGGTGATATGGCCCGTGAAGTGGCGAAAGAATATGGGGTTGATCCGAAACGTGCCGCCGCCCTGATGGATATTTTCTCCTGTGTGGTACAGGGGCTGATCCCTTATGGCGCACAATTATTACTGGCCTGTTCGATTGCCAAACTTTCTCCAGTCGAGCTAATCGGGGGCGTGTATTATTGCTGGATTCTGGCAATCTTTGCAGTGATCGCGATTGCTTTCCGATACCCTAAATTAAAAACAGCTTAAATTAAGTCATGAGATAAAGCGGCCAATGATGGCCGTTTTTTTATGCCTGATCCTGTTTTAATTGTTTTCTATATTGCAATAAAGTCCGGCCTGTTGCCGCCTTATAAGCACGGGCCAAAGCCGACTGGTCAGAATAGTCTAGTTGCTGGGCAATCTCGGTCAGGCTTAGGGGCTGATGCAATAAGCTTTCACAGCGTTTGATCCTTTCCTGCTCCAATAGTTTTTTAAAAGAACTACCTTGCTCATTTAGCTGACGCTGCAAGGTTCGAGTCGATACAAACAGTTGCTCGGCCAGCTGTTCAATTTTAATCGCCTGTTGTCTGCTTCTTAGATGCTCCGCAACCACTTTTTGAGCCTGAGTCAAAATACTTTCCACGGGTGATTTAGCTGCAATCGCTTCTTCAGCTTGACGAATCAATAACTGTAATAACATTGGATCGGCCTGTTCCGATTTCAGGTTCAGTCCCTGTATATCCAGTTCAAAGCCATAATCCTGCTGTGAAAACTGCACTTCCGCAGCATAGAATTTTTGATAGTGAATTCGGGCAATTTCTGGCGCATGAGCAAAACGCACCCGACGCAAGAGCAAAGGATGATCCTGCAAAATAAAACGTCCCAATTGCACCATGGCTGCGATAGTTAGCTCATTCAGCAGGTTATAACGCTCATCCTGATAAATCCAATACAATTCAATACTCTGCGCATGCTGTCTTAGTTGCAATGGGACAAATTCACTCCCATCAATGACCAGTCGCTGAAAACGCATGATATAGCCGATGATCTCAGGAATACTGCTGCTTTTAGATACCATATAGCCCAGCACACCAAAATGTTCTGGCCGAATGCACTGCACAATTTCAAAAATTAACTGTGGACACGCTAGCTGTTTTTGGGTTCTTAACAGGATGCTATTGAGAAAATCCAGCGGAACTTGTGCATCAAAAGGCTGATCAATCAGTCCAATGAGCTGAGGTCGTAGATCTGCAAGAAACTTTGCGGTTAAAGGTTCTATATTTAAGCTACGTAAATAGGTGGCCCATAGCTGGATATAGCCATTGGAGATTTTGATGTCCTGCATGAGCGCGTCCCTGTCTCCGCTGCGAATGTATATTTTATTTTTCTCTGGCGTAAAATGTATAAAAATTGGCCATATCTGTCAAAACAATTTGTGCAATTCTGAACATACTGTCAGCATCTTCAGAAAAAGAATGAAAGCAGATGAACGCACCTTTAAAATCTTCCGTACAGCCTGTGGTACGCAGTAATCTTGATTTTAAGCTGAGTGAAATTCCGCGTTACTGGTTTGGTGGCGATCCATTCCTGACCCGTATGTTTGATGCACTGAGTCTGACCTTTCCAGATGGTGAACGTTATTTCATTCAGAGTGTGCGTCTGTTCCGCGACCAGATCAAAGATCCAGATCTACAAAAACGGGTAGCGGATTTTATCCGTCAAGAAGCCCAGCATGGCATTGCCCATGACAAGATGAATAACCTGATGCGGGAACAAGGCATGCCGGTCGATCAGTTTATTCAGCGTCTGAACTACATGATGAACTATGACCTGAAGAACCGTTCACCTGAGTACAATATTGCAGTCACTGCAGCCGCAGAACATCTGACCGCGCTCATGGCTGAAACTTTTTATGGACAAAAAGATACTTTAAGAAATGCCCATCCTTTTGTTCGCGCCATGTTTGCCTGGCATGCGATTGAGGAAATGGAACATCGTGATGTGGCTTTTGATGTGATGAAAGATGTGGCAAAAACGCCAGAATGGCTGCGTCAATATACTTTGCTCATTACGACTTTGCTGATGTTTGGTTTTACCATTTACCGTGCCAATGTCATGCTTAAACATGATGGCTTTAGTCCGCTGCAACGCTTGCAAATGAATATCAGGGGCTTACCTTGGTTCTTTGGCAAAAAAGGGACTCTGACTCGTATGGGTAAACAGTATCGTGACTGGTTTAAAAAGGATTTCCATCCATCCCAGCACCCAGTGATTGCTCAATATGAGGTTTGGGTAAAAACGCTGGCAGAAACCGGCGACCCGATTCAGGCAGGAGAAGCCTTCTGGCAAGCTGCAGAAGATTAAACCTCGAAATCAAAAGCCTTCGAGATTGAAGGCTTTTTTAGATTTAGAAGTTAGAAAAATGAATTACCATTTGGCATAGTGCTGTTCTAAAAGTCCATATTCATTAACCAGTACAATATCTTGGCCATCTTGTCGGATAGTACCGGATACTTTTGCTTGCCACTGGCTAAACTGGCTGCCGACCAGACGCAGATTCAGATTTTCATAACGGCGCCAGCCTGTGTATACATTCAGGTTCAAGCAGCCATCCAATGACTGGATGTTCCAGCGTTCGTCAGATTCCTGCTGAAATAACACATCCGCCACAGGATAAATTTTGCCATTTACCCACAAACAGTTTTCATTACCAAAGCTTTCATTGACACCGGAAGCGAGATTGATCCCGATACGGTTACGATTGGTATCCCAGAAATTACAAGATAGCCAGAACCAGGCAGTTTCAGGACGCAAAAAGCCGCAGGTATCATCCAGAGAGGCGAAGGTGCGCTCATTAAACTGGATGGTTTCACCCTGCTTATTTACGAAATAACCTTCACAACCCAAAGTGGTCAATTTCTGGGTATAGGTCCAGCCATTGATTCCGGTCGGACTGCACATACTCAGCGGATCTGTACCTGCACAGAAAATTCGGGCACTAAGCTTGATTTCACCATATTTGGTCACATGGATATAACGCACCCCATTGGCATGCTGGATATCAATCTGAAAGGGAGATTTGTGAAAATAACTATGATTAAACAATGGCTGTTCATCTAGCACCGTATTGCGCGAGAAGAAATTGATCGCATTCCATTCCTGCACTTCATTGGTGCTATGGTTATAGATATAGAAAAAACTGTGCCCGGCCCAAGCGATATCCGCAATTGCAAGGCCAATCGTATAATGCTCGTGTTGAATACTACAGAATTTAAATTTTTTATATTTTAGTTGTTTACGCCATCCCTTGAGTACATCACCATAGGGATTTTTGTACTGGTACGTATGGTAATCAATACTTTTTGGAATTTCCTTGAAACGTCCGTAACGTGGTTGTCCATTTTCCTGAATTAAATCCATTAAGACATTCCATCTCAATCAAAAACTATTTTTGCTTGAAGCTATTATGCCGATTATTGAGATTTGATAAAGAATTTTTTAAAACCGTTCGTCAGCTCTTCCGGCCAATTCTGCTTAAAATAACCATTTTAATTTTCTGAATGAGAAACTGATTTTTTGCTGTTTTATCCAGAACTTGTATAATTTTTATACCACTTCCAGCCAGATTGATCCTTCCTCTTCATCTTTAAAAATTTTCTTATCTATAAAAATAAAAAAATCGTACTGAATAGCTTCAATACGATTTTTTTAATCCACCTTACTCTCCTTTTAGATAGGAGGGTTTTCACCCCTCTTTGAAAAAGAGGGATCGGAGAAAATTTTACATCTCAACCATTTCCACGCCATCAATACGGGCAACAGTCATCAAGTCTTTATCACCACGACCAGAAACGGTCGCAATAATGATTTGATCCTTGTCCATGGTTGGGGCAAGTTTAGTGACATAAGCCATCGCATGTGAGCTTTCAAGCGCAGGAATGATCCCTTCGATCTTGGTTAGATCACGGAAACCTTGTAACGCTTCCTGATCATTGATCGGTACATAGTTCACGCGTTCCATATCTTTCAGGAAGCTGTGCTCCGGACCTACACCCGGATAATCCAGACCGGCAGAAATTGAATGCGTTTCAATGATCTGGCCTTCTTTATCAGACATCAGATAAGTACGGTTACCATGCAGTACACCGACGTGACCCGCATTTAGTGGTGCAGAGTGCTTGCCAGTTTCAATCCCTAAACCTGCGGCTTCAACACCATACATTTTCACATCCTGATCGTTCAGGAATGGATAGAACAAGCCCATCGCATTTGAACCACCACCGACACAAGCGACTAACGCATCTGGAAGGCGACCTGCCTGTTCCTGAATCTGACGGCGTGCTTCACGGCCAATGATGGACTGGAAGTCACGAACCAATTGTGGATATGGATGTGGACCTGCCACGGTACCAATCACATAATAAGTTGAGTCAACATTGGTGACCCAGTCACGCATTGCCTCGTTCATGGCATCTTTTAATGTTTTAGAGCCACTTTCTACAGGGACAACTGTTGCACCCAGCAGACGCATACGGTAAACGTTCATCGCCTGACGTTTCACGTCTTCAGCACCCATGAACACCACACATTCAAGACCTAAACGTGCTGCGATGGTTGCCGTTGCTACACCATGCTGACCGGCACCAGTTTCTGCAATAATGCGTTTTTTGCCTGAAAGTTTAGCCAATAAAGCCTGACCAATTGTGTTATTTACTTTATGTGAGCCAGTATGGTTCAGATCTTCACGTTTCAAGTAAATTTGCGCACCACCCAACTCTTTTGACCATCGTTCAGCATGATATAAAGGACTAGGACGACCTACGTAGTAGGCTAGATCACGGTCGAATTCTGCCAGAAACTGTTCATCATCTTTCATGCGGAAATAAAGCTTTTCCAGATCTTGTAAAGCCGCCATCAGAGTTTCTGACACAAAACGCCCGCCATGGATACCGAAATGTCCACGCTCATCCGGGAATTGGGTATAGTCAATCACGGGCTTGTTGTGATTAGTACTTTGCTGATCCACGATGGACTCCTTGCATAAAGCGTTCTATGAGTTGTTGGTCTTTTATACCTTTTGCGGATTCGACACCACCACTAACATCAACAGCATAAGCCTGTGTGGTGTGAATTGCTTGCTCGATATTGTCCGGGTTTAAGCCCCCAGCCAGGATCAAGGGAATATCTAATTGAGGAAAGGTGCTCCAGTCAAAGCTGTGGCCGGTACCACCTTTTAAATCAGGATGCCATGCGTCTAACAGTACTGCGCTGGCCCCTGCTGTCTGATAACGTTGAATCTCAGCGACTACGTCCAGATCAGGTTTGACCTGAATCGCTTTATACCAGCGACGCCCAACCTGCTTTGCGATAACCTGACATTGTTCAGGGCTTTCATCACCATGAAACTGCAGAATATCCAGCGGAACAGTTTTTAAAATATCCTGGATGTCATCTGCCGTACTATTAACAAATAAGCCCACCACTTGAATATAAGCTGGCACTGCTTTGACCAGCACTTCAGCCTGTGCCTGAGTCACGCTACGTGGGCTCGGTGAATAGAACACGAATCCAATGGCATCACAGCCGGCATCAGCAACAGCTTGGACATCTTCAACTCGGGTGATTCCACAGATTTTGGCACGGGTTCGCATATAGTGTTGGCTCTGATTTACCAAGATATCAAGTAATCTATGAGATTGGGGTGAATCATTGTAATGCAAATCATCGATCTTGCGTAAAGTTCATACGGATTATTCTTGATCTTGATTGTTTAAGTCATAAGCAGACTTTATACTTGCCACAATTTGCAACGAGTCAAGGCCTTAAGGCTTTAGGGAAGTTGGTGCAAATCCAACGCTGCCCCCGCAACGGTAAAAAATGAAAAGCTTGTCTTTATAAATCCTCAGGATTTACACCACTGCATCAATATGTGGGAAGGTGGATAAGTAAGTATGTTTCAATACTGCATTTAAGTCCGGATACCTGCTTGTTGTGTTCTTTAACTCAATCATTCACGGGGAGTGAATGTATGGAGCACATCTCATGTCTATTCCATTTCAACCTACTGCCTTGGTAGGTGCGATCGCACTTGCGTTGGGTTTTACTTCATCTGTTCATGCCGCCGAGCAAAAAGTTGCAAAAGCCTCTTTAGATACCATTGTAGTCACGGCAACTCGCTCTGCAGAAAACATTGAAAATGTACCTGCGCGAATTTCAGTGATTGAACCTGCGACTCTTGAGCAATCCCCTATTGCTTCATTGCCAAACTTATTGAAAAAAGAGGCTGCTTTAAACGTCGCTCAACTAGGCGGTTATGGACAACAATCCTCTATTTTTATGCGAGGCACAAGCTCGTCACATACACTCGTTCTGCGTGATGGCATGCGATTGAATACTGCTTTAAGCAGTTCAGCTTCTCTCCCTTTTATTGATACTACCGATATCAAGCAAATTGAAATTCTGAAGGGTCCAGCATCAGTTTTATATGGTACAGATGCCATTGGCGGCGTCATTCATATGATTTCTAAAACACCTGAACAATCAGGTGCATTTATAACAGGTGAAATTGGCGAGAATAAAACTTACAAATCACTCGTGGGTGCCGATTTAGCTGAAGATGGTTTTTATGCCCAAATCCGTGGTCAACGCCTGGAAACTGACGGAAAATCTGTTCTAGATGATGAAGATGAAAATTACTCCTTTGACCAAAAAGGTTTCAGCACAAAATTTGGCGTCCACAAAGACCAATATGGCTTATCTCTCGATTACAGCCAAAATAAAGGCACAAGTGATTACAATGCAGGTAGCCTCACTTCACAAGATTTTGAAAATGAAATGGTTAACCTGAGAGGACGAATTAACCTAGGCTCACAATTAGAACTCAATGCTCGCTTATCCCAGTTTGACGATCAATTAGATCAAAATGCTACGAATTATCTAGGTCAGGTCGATTATTCATATAGCACTACTCAAGAAGCAGAATTGTATGCCAAACTCAATCTAAATGATCAGCATCATATTTTACTAGGGACAACGTATAGCAATCTTGATGGTGATGTTCTTTCTTATGGAGTTGCCTACAAAGGTGATGTTTCCTCTCAAGGATATTACACACAGCATCAATATCAATCAGATAAACTCAATACACAACTCGGCATCCGTGTTGAAGACAACGAAAAGTATGGCTCTCATACTGTAGGGCAAGCTGCTGCACGTTATGTAATATCACCTCAACTCAGCGTCTATACGAATATTGGTTCAGCTTTTCGTTCACCAAACTTAAACGAGCTGTACAGTGGTGAATCTGCAAATCCAAATTTAAAAGCCGAAGAAAGTCTGTCTTATGAAATTGGCTTAGACCAGGCCCTCACTCAAAACTCATCTGTTTCATTTTCCGTGTATCAAAACGAAGTGGATAACATGATCCAAAAAGTTGATGGCAAGTTAAATAATATCAGCGAAGCAACGCTTCGTGGTGGCGAGCTGGCATGGAACTGGAAACAAGACGATTGGTTCATCGATACTGCTTTTGCGTATGTACAAGCTAAAGATAGCAAAACGAATATTGAGTTAGCTAAACGACCACGTCAAACCCTCACTCTGACCACAGGTTTGGAAAATGAAATTTATGGGATGAGTGCTTCTCTTATTGCCCGTTCCAAGTCAAAAAGCTGGAGTGATTCAGACCATAATCCGGGCTATGCGACCGTCGATTTAAATGCTTACTGGAATATCAACCCACATGTCAAAGTATTTACCAACATAGAAAATGTCGGTGATGTGCGTCATAAGATCGAATACAACTGGAATAATTATTATGTTGATGAAGGCCGCCTCGCTTCTGCCGGCGTGACTTTTAAATATTAAGCTCATTCCAATCCAAGCAAATACTTTTGAGAATCATGTCATGCCTATGGCATGATTCTTTTTATTTACAGCATGCAATAATTTAAGGAACTCTCATGGGTCACCGTTTAAGTAAAATTTACACGCGCACAGGCGATTCGGGCACTACCGGACTGGGTGATGGTTCACGTGTAGCCAAAGATGATTTGCGTATTGCCGCGCTCGGTGATGTGGACGAGCTAAATGCCATCATTGGGGTTTTACGCGCACAAATCGCGGCAAGCAGCATTCAGGATAAAGCGACTTGGGATAAATCTTTAAGCCTGATCCAGCACTGGTTGTTTGATCTGGGTGGTGAAGTGTGTATCCCTGGCTTTAACCTGGTTCAACCAGTCTCGATTGATTTTCTGGAAAATGACATCGATCGTATGAATGAAGCTTTGCCGATGCTGAAAGATTTTATTTTGCCTGCGGGTACTTTAGTTTGCAGTTTTGCTCATCAAGCCCGTGCCGTGTGCCGTCGTGCAGAGCGCAGCGTGATGTCAGTTCACTCACGCGACCAGAATATTCAGGCGACTTCCCTGCAGCTATTAAATCGCCTATCTGACTGGCTGTTTGTGGCTTCACGCACCTTGCAACGTGTTGAAGGTGGTTCTGAGGTGTTATGGCAAAAAAATATCAACGAAACCATTGATCAATAAATCCGCTAAAATGTATTAAATTGCACGGAAAATTCTGCGCCAACAGTATTTGCAACAAAGTGTTTCAGGCGCAGAATATTGCAATACTCCTGTCACAACTCTTCATCATTATGTTTTCATCTTCACTTCTTCAGGTTATCGCAGCATGCGCATAATTGGACATCGCGGTGCGCGTGGGGAAGCACCTGAAAATACACTAGGCGGTTTTCAATATATTCAGGATATCGGGATTCGCGCAGTCGAATTTGACGTACGCCAGCTTAAAGACAATGCCCTGATCATCATGCATGATGATAATTTTGTACGCACTACCGGTTTGCAAAAGCCCCTCTACGAATGTAACCGTCAGGATCTCAGTCAATATAATCACGCAGTAAAATGGTCAGAATGGAACAAGGTCGAAGCCACTCCTATGCTGGATCAGACCTTAACCGTGATTCATAACTTTGACCATATTGAAGTTGAAGTCAAAAGTGTAGCGAGCCAGGCCGATGCTGAAAAAATCACGCTTGAGCTTGAACAGCAGTTACAGGGTTATGAGCAGTCAGTCGTGATTACCAGTTTTGATCCTAAAATCCATCAGGCTTTGCAACAGCAAAATTCCAGTTTAAAACGCGGCCTTCTGATTGAAACAGATGTGAAATATCAGGCAATTGATCAAGCTTTAGAACTTGGCTGTTGTCAGATTGGCTGGATGAATGAGCTGGCCAGCAAAGATATTATTCAAGCCACACAAGCTGCCAAACTCACCATCAGCGTCTGGACCGTAAATGATGTTAATCGTGCCAAAGAATTACGCGACTGGGGTATTCAGGGTCTTATTACGGATTATCCGAAGTTAATGATGCAACATCTTTAAATGACCCAAAATGCAAGATTCTATATAAAGATTATTTTTCTTTAAGCCTTGAAAAATCATTTAAAGAAGAATACCTGTCTGTAATCTTGTTTAACCTTAGGTTATGGGTTTGCTTACAAATTTATTTCTCTGCAATCTAGTAGAAAAAATGAACATTCACTTAACTCATTTTAAGAAAATAAATTTGATTAAAAGCTTCAAAAATCTCAGTGATTTACTCGGAAATCAGAGCCTGTCTAGCTCGTGAAAATGGTAGTTTTCATCCTACTTATTCTGTTACCGATAAGTACAATACAACCGTACAATAATGCTAGTGATGCCCTAGGGGGGCGTGCTAATATGAATGACTTAACCGCTGTTAAAATAAACAATAGCGGCCTCTGCTTTTTGTTATACCTTCCCAGGTTCCAGGAGTGCTGTTGGAGATGAATGCTCCCCTACCTCAAGCCCCAATTAACTGGGTCGCTGTGTTTGCTCTGGTAGTTTTACCCATTGTAGCTGTTATCGCGATTCCGTTATATGCGTATCACCATGATTTTAGCCTTGCCGCTTGGATCAGTATGTTTGTTTTGCTCGGCGTTAGCAGCCTGGGGATTACAGCGGGCTATCATCGTCTTTGGGCACATCGTGCTTATGAAGCGACTTTACCTTTAAAAATCATTTTAATGATCATGGGTACCTTTGCCGTGCAGAACAGTATTCTGTACTGGGGTTCAGGTCACCGTACCCATCACCGTCATGTCGATGACGTGGAAAAAGACCCATATTCAATTAATAACGGCTTCTGGTATGCGCACCTGGGCTGGATGCTGCGTGACTATCCTGCTGCAGAACCAAACTACAAAAATGCACCAGACCTGCAAAACGACAAAGTCGTTATGTTCCAGCACAAATACTATGTGCCTTTAGTAATTGCAGTACACGCTGCGATTCTCTTGCCAATCGGCTGGGCTGTAGGCGATGTCTGGGGTGTATTATTATTGGGTGGTCTGGTTCGTTTAATCCTGAGCCATCACGTGACCTTCTTCATTAACTCACTGTGCCATATGTGGGGTTCACGTCCTTATACGGATGAAAACACTGCACGTGACAACTTCTGGTTAGCAATTGCAACTTGGGGTGAGGGTTATCATAACTACCATCACATCTTCCAGTATGATTACCGTAATGGCGTGAAATGGTGGCAATATGATCCAACCAAATGGTTAATCTGGACTTGCTCTAAACTGGGCCTGGCTAAAAATCTGCGCCGTATTCCAAGCTTTAATATCAAAAAAGCTGAACTGGCAATGAAGTTTAAATATGCTGAGCAGGATCTGGCGGTATATGGTCATAATGTCAATGAAGACATTATCAATGTGAAAAGTAAAATCGCTCAGGAATATGAAGCTTTTACTCAAACATTGAATGACTGGGCCAAACTCAAAGAACAGGAAATACAGGTGAAAAAGGCAGCTGTAGCAGAAAAGATTCACCAGATGGATGACAAACTTAAAGTTGAATTCCAGCTGGTTGAACAGCGTCTTTCCCATCATCGTGAAACACTGAATCTGTTAGTACGTAATTTGAAAAAAGCGCCTGTCTCTCAATAAGATTTAGATTCTCAAAAAAGCTCCTGAAATCAGGGGCTTTTTTTATTTTTGTCTGTCTTACTTATACTTTCCTTTTACAACAGTTTTAAACAGAGATCTTTGTTATATTGCTTCTATTGCCTAAATATTTTAACTGCCATGTACTTTAATTCCCGATATCAGACTCTCCCTCCTCGTCTTTATCATCATCAGCCCCCACTACCTTTAAAAGGTGTTAAAGCGGGACATTTTAATGCTGCGCTTGCGGATCAACTGCAATGGTCTGAGGAAGATAAAGCACAATGGGTCGAAATCTGTAGTGGTCAAAAAACCTTTGCCGAGTTTGAACCTTTGGCCATGGTTTATGCTGGCCATCAGTTTGGACAATGGGCAGGACAACTGGGTGATGGACGTGGTTTATTAATCGCCCAGATTCTAGATAAAGATAACCAGACCATTGACCTGCATTTGAAAGGTGCTGGTGCAACGCCGTATTCGCGTATGGGAGATGGTCGTGCAGTCTTACGCTCGGTAATTCGGGAATATCTGGCCGGACATGCCTTAAATGCGCTAGGTGTAGAATCCAGTAATGCTGTCGGCTTTACCTCTTCCGCTCAAGGTGTACAGCGTGAAAAACTGGAACAGGGCGCGATGCTATTACGGACGTCTGACTGTCATATCCGGTTTGGACATTTTGAATGGATCAATCAGTATCAGCCAGACTTGCTGCCTGTATTCACACAAAAATGTATGGAATGGCATTACCCGCAATGTCTGCAAGCAGAACAGCCTATTCTGGCATTTGCTACCCAAGTGATTCAGCGCACGGCAGTGATGATTGCCAAATGGCAGCTGGTCGGATTTGCGCATGGTGTCATGAACACTGACAACCTGAATATTACCGGTTCAACGCTAGACTTTGGTCCTTATGGGTTTATGGAGCGGTTCCGTCCCAACTGGATTAATAACCACTCGGATTATCAGGGTCGCTATACTTATCAGCAGCAACCAAGCATCGGCCACTGGAACTTGTGGATGTGGCTGAATAACCTGATTCCATTATGTCCTGAAAACTATGATGAAGAACAATGGAAACAGGATCTGGCCCAATGTCTGGAACATTATGAACCGACCTTCCTGGAACATTATAAGCATGGCCTAAACCAGAAAATGGGCTTACCGAGTTTTCACAAAGACAGCTTTGACTGCGCCATGGCTTTTCTCAGAATCTTACAAAGCGAGCAACTCGACTATACGCAAAGCTTTATTCGCCTGCAGAATCATGAATATGAAGCAATCAAGGATGATTGTTTGGATCGCCGTCAGTTTGAAGCATTCCTGACTCAATATGAAGCGATCCGCGAACATCAGGATACTGGAGAATTAGATGCCGCCATGCAACTCGTCAATTCACACTATATCCTGCGCAATCATATGGCACAGAAAGCCATTGAACTGGCTGAGCGGGATGACTTTTCTGAAGTCGATCGCCTGTTTAAATTATTAAGTCAGCCTTATTTAAAACAGCCAGATCTGGAACACCCTGAAGATCTAGGGCCATTGCCGAGTGATGTACCTGAAGTCATGGTAAGTTGTTCATCTTAATTTATTCACAAGACGACCAAAAACTGTGGATAATTTAAGCATTATCCACAGTTTTATTTCGGTTTATTCATAACTTATGACCTTACATCAAATCTCAGCACAGATAGCGATAAGTTTACCTGAAGTCACTGTGACTCAGCCTTTCGGTGAAGGTTGTAAGGTATTCAAGGTGCTAGATAAAGTCTTTATGCTTCAGTTCTATCTCCAAGGCAAAGCTGTCATTAATTTAAAAGTAGCGCCTGATCATGGTGCTATGCTGCGAGATATTTATTCTTATATCCATGCTGGCTGGCATATGAATAAACAACACTGGATTTCAGTGTATGAAGATAATCAACTGGATGAATCTCTGGTTGAGGACCTAGTACAGAATTCTTATGAGCTGGTAGTATCGAAATTAAAGAAAGCAGAAAAAGTACGAATTAAGTTATTACGAACATTAGAAAAATAAGTGCAGATACCACCGATGACTAAGATCAAGCCAATAACATTAAAGACAAAGCGTTTAATTCTTCGCTCCTACCACTGTGGTGATGAAATCAATTTATTTCAAAACTATTTTAGCGATCTAGCAGCGTCAAAATATTTGCAAAGACATCCACATCGGAACCAAACTCAAACTCGACAAACTTTAGAAAACTGGGCGGGACAAAAGTGGGAAAACTCAGATCCTGAGTTTATGTGGATTATTGCAGATCATTTAACCCAGCAACCTATGGGTATTTTGATCTTTATACAAAGGCATGACATTGGAGAAATTCACTTCGGGCTTGGGACTCCTTATCAGGGACAAGGTTTGATGTGTGAAGCGATGACTTCAGTGATCCAATTTTTAAAACAAACTAAAAAACTCAATAGAATTGAAACCTTTTGTGCTACTGAACATTTAGCGTCAAGACAAGTGTTAGAAAAAACAGGTTTTCATAAACAGCAACTGCTTCGTGCTTGGACCATCTTTCCTTTATTGGGAAATGACCTTAAAGACTGTATTCAGTATATTCTGCCACTAAGATCAAAATAAACCTTAACTCATCTAAAAGCTTTAGATATTGCGACAATATGAAAAAAGCCCAATCATTTCTGGTCGGGCTTCTTCTGATTGGAGATTTTAGGCTTAAGCATTCCTTTTATTCAGAAACTTAAACACGCCAAACAACACCGCAATCCACACCGGCAACATTAACACTGACAACATAAAGCCTTGTGTCCACATGATGTATAAAATCATCAGCATAAAAGCTAAAACAAAATAGTTACTAAACGGCGCAAAGATTGCTGGAAATTTTGTTTGAATCCCCTTTCGTTTGATGGCTTGTCTAAATTTCAAATGAATCAAACTGATCATCATCCAGTTCAATACCGCAGCTGCTACTACAATATAAATCAGGTAACTCAAGGCTTTTTCAGGCACAAAGTAATTCAGGATCACACAGCCAAAGATCAGAAATGCGGAGAACAATACCGCTGCCACAGGCACACCATGTTTATTCACGCTCTTAAATAATTGCGGTGCATTCCCTTGTTGAGCCAGCCCCATCAACATACGGCTATTGGCATACATGCCACTATTACAAACTGAAAGTGAAGCAGTTAAAATAATGAAATTCAGTAAATGTGCAGCCCATTCAATCCCCATCTGGCTGAAAATCATTACAAATGGACTATGATCTAAATCGCCTAAATTCAGCTGATTCCATGGTACGAGTGAAAGTAATACGGCAAGCGAGCAGATATAAAATAAAAATACCCGAATCACAGTTTGATTTACAGCACGTGGAATGTTCTTGTCAGGATTTTCGGTTTCTGCCGCTGCCATACTAATCAGCTCAATACCACCAAAAGCAAACATCATAAAAGCGAGCATATAAAACAGCCCATCAAAGCCATTCGGAAAAAATCCACCATGAATCCATAAATTGCTGATCGAAGCGGTTGAAGTTGCATCGGCAGTGAGGAGTAAATATATGCCAAAGATAATCATTACAATGATGGCAAAGACTTTAATCATCGATAGCCAGAATTCAGATTCACCATAAATTTTGACATTGGCCAGGTTGGCAAGTGTTACCGCCAAAAAGAAGATGAGTACAGACACCCAAGCTGGAATATGTGGCCACCAGTAATTGATATATTTGCCAATGGCGGTCAGTTCTGTCATTGCGACCAGAATATATAAAATCCAGTAATTCCAGCCGGTTAAAAAGCCTGGAAATTTACCCCAGTATTTAAATGCAAAATAACTGAATGAACCAGTCACAGGCTCATGCACAATCATCTCGCCCAACTGGCGCATAATCAGGAATGCAATCAAACCACCAATCAAATAGCCCAGAATAATGGAAGGTCCTGCGGACTGAATAATCTGTGCGGACCCCAAGAATAATCCGGTTCCAATGGCGCCACCCATAGCAATCAGCTGGATATGACGATTCTTTAAACGGCGCTGTAGTTGCGGTGCTTCACTCTCCAAGACACGCTCTCATGATGAATAGAAAACCGAATTGTAGCGGGTCTCCAACTAATCAACTAATACATAAATTTAAGTTATTAATTATTAAACTTTTATTTCTTGTATCTACTCAGATAAAAAGAAATACAAATAATTGATTTCATAATAGATGCTATTTAAAAGTTATTTACCTTTTAATGCTCCATAACTTTTCAATAGAAATAGCTCGTTTTTGATGGATTATTGCGTCGCATTAAATGCCTCATGGTAAACCGCTTCTCCATGTGGAATAGATCCATTAAATGCAATGACTTGAAAATATTCTGGAGGAACATCCTTGAGGTAAAGTTCTGGAAAAGCCTTAAACCCGAAACGACCATAATATTGAGGATCACCGAGCACTACACATCCTTCAGCCCCCAACTGTTGCAGGCGATCTAAAGCTACCCGTATAAGTAAAGTGCCGATTCCCTGTCCTTGTTTTGCAGGTAATACCGAAATTGGGCCAAGACCGTACCAGCCAGTTTCACCTGAAGAGATAGTGACAGGTGAAATAGCCACATGGCCAACCAGCTGATTATTTTCAAGTGCAACTAGAGAGATCGTTAACTGCCCATGCGTGCGCAAAGCATTGACAATAAATTGTTCAGTATGACTTGAATGGTCAGTATTTTGAAAAGCCGCTCGGGTCAATTTAGCAATGGCTAGAATATCTTCTAGCCGTTCATCCCGAATGATGATTTTCATTATTTTGGCTCTCTTATATTGATCATTTTCAGAAATAAAAAAGCGAACAAACCAAGAAGTCTATCCGCTTTTCTTTAACGAATTCGAATATCAGTCTTCAGGATATTCAAAACGATACCCTACACCATAAACGGCCTGAATCCATTCATGACGATTTCCGGTTTCTGCAGCATCTGAAATTTTGCGACGCAGGTTCTTGATATGACTATCAATCACACGGTCTGCCACATCAAAACTGTCCGGATTGATATGATCAAGTAGCTGTGCACGTGAATACACCTGGCCGACATGTTCTAGGAACAGCTCCAACAAACGGAATTCAGTCGGTGTCAGGTTCAAGGCTTTTTGCTGGTACCAGATACGCTGTTGTGATTTATCCATACGGAATAGATCATTGCTTTCCGGCTCAGCTTTACGGTCTAAACGGCGTAATACGGCTTGCACACGGGCAACCAGTTCTTTTGGACTAAATGGCTTGCAGATATAGTCATCCGCGCCCATATTCAAGCCCAGTACACGGTCAATTTCTTCAGTACGCGCAGTCACCATAATGATCGGCAAGTCTGATTGCTCACGTACTTTACGGCAAATGGTCAGACCATCCATACGCGGCACCATCAAGTCCAGGATCATCAGGCTCGGTTTACGCTGGGTAAAACTGTTATATGCTTCTTGCCCATCATGAAACACGCTGACTTCAAAACCAGCAGCCTCTAGATAATCTCGCACCAACAGGGCAAGTTCGACTTCGTCTTCAACCAGCATAATATGTTTCATGAATATATTTTCCTTTATGGTTTCATTTGTTTAGGAAAGCTCAGTTTGCATCGTAAACCACCTAATGGTGAATGTGCAAAGCTTAAGCTACCACCCATAGCCTGAGTAATTTTACAAGATAAGGCCAGACCCAAGCCTGTCCCACCGGTGGCACGGGTACGCGAATCATCAACACGATAGAAACGCTCACCAATGCGGGCCAGCTGCTCATCAGTCAAACCGAATGGACTGTCATCGACATATAAAGTCCATTCTTTCTCATTCTGTTCGGTATGGATATGTACCTGACCACCGGCTTCTGTATAACGGATACTGTTGCTAAGCAGGTTAGCTACAATCTGCTTGAAACGGTCCAGATCCAGCTCGACTTCAGCACCGTCACCTTCAATAGTCACTTTCAGATCAGCCTGTTCAAATTTAGGCTGGAAGTTCATTAATTCCTGCTGCACCACCTCCCATGGATTTACAGTTGCATAGTAAAACTGTAATTGCTGGGCATCAGCCTGCGCTAGAGCTGCCAAGTCCTGAGTCAGTTTTTTCAGGCTGGTTACCTGTGCCAACATCGACGCAAAATGCTCTGGTGTCGGTTTACGGATTCCATCCTGCATCGCTTCAATTTGTGCCTGCAAGACTGCCAGCGGAGTTTTCAGTTCATGTGAGGTATCTGCTACCCACTGACGGCGTGAAGTTTCATGCTGATCCAAAATCACGGCCAGTTGATTCAGCTCATTAGACAGATCACCCAGCTCATCATTACGTTTCACTTTCACCTGATGCTGATAATTACCACGAGTCAATTCACGCGTACCGTTCAACAAACGCTGAATCGGTTTTTTAAAATAAGTTGCCAGTAATAATGCAGCAATCAGACTGGCTAGAATACTTAAACCATAAACTAAAAATAGGTAACGTTTCTGATTACTAAAGAAATTAATACTTAAAGCATCATCTTGGTCTAAAACCGGTTTCAAGCCCAGATAACCGACCACCTGGTTTTCAACCATAATTGGACGATAGGAAATCTGCTCATCTGACGCCTCACCTACTACAAAACGCCGTTTGGCATCATAGAGTGACAGGCGTGAACTTAGACCCAGACGGTCTGGCATCTGGATGAACTGCTTCTTGCCGGTAGGCGGCTGAACTGACTGTTGACCGCCATTATTGTCTTTACGGTCGGTTCTAAACAGGTTCTGATTGGAACTAAGTGGAAATCTTAAACCTTCAAAGGGCTGGAATTGTGAAGGCAGGTTAGATGCCAGAATACGCAATTCTTCTTCATTGACTGAACGCGATGTCAGATTTGGTTCAACCATACTTGAAGGCGCTACAGTGGCTAAGGTCTGCTCCTGAAAGTAACGCTGCTGTAAGGCAATATCATACTGACGCCGCAACCACCAGCGCGATAAACGGTCATAATCATCCGGTGCGGCTTCACCTTCGATTTGCAGAATCTGCGCCTGAATGGCATTACCCCAGTCTTCATATACCGTATAGACATCAGCCAGATTCTCGATCACATGATCCAGCTTCTGCATTTCTACATCTGCAACATAGCGGGTAAAGTTGCGCTGCATATTCAGATGCAATACGCCCAGACTCACCGTGGTAATTACCAGGGTGGTCAATAAAACAGTCAAAAACAGACGTAATGCAATCGGAATACGGCGAATCTTCAAAGTAAAAATCTCAGTTTTTCTTCTCTATATTCATTATTGTAGCGAACACAGACTTAAAAAACTCTCCATTGTTTCTTCATCTTTATTATTTAATCTTTACTCATCAAAAAGAATCAGCTCTTGAATGGGGTAAAAACATGAAAGCAATGACAAAAATCGCCTTAATCAGTGCCAGTGTTTTATCGATGGGTGCATTGACTGCCTGTCAATCTACGAGCAACGTGAATGAGCAGAAAGATCATTCTCGCATGATGAAACATCATGAAGGTCAAAAACAGCATCGTCTCACTCCAGAGCAACGCGAACAATTCAAAGCCGCTCGTGCAGAACGCATGCAATTGCATAAACAGATTCAACAGGCCTGTGACGGTAAAGCTGTAGGTAGTGCAGTCCAAATCAAGGCGGGTGATAAAACCATTGATGGGCAATGCAAGATTTCTTTCAAACCTGACCATAAAGGCATCACAGGTCAACGTGGTGAATTCCGTAGTATGCGCGGTGAACATCGTCCAATGCGTGGTGAATTCCGAGGTGGTATGAACCGTGGAGAAGCATTAACGGATAGTCAACGTGCAGAAATGGTTAAACAGTATGATCAGCGTTTATCAGAACGTCAGGCTCTACAAACTGCGTTTGCCAACGCTTGTAAAGGTCAAACCCACGGCAAGGCCGTTCAAGTGAAAGCGGGTACTCAAACTATTGATGGTCAATGTATCGTGCACTTCCAGCCGAATGCACCCATTAAGATGACTAAAGCTGCATCTTAATCTTCTTCTACGTTTCTTATTCATTCAAATTCAGGCACCTTCGGGTGCTTTTTTTTATAGCTGACTCCTCAGTCCTCTTTTGACCATTCATGTTCTGCTAATTTCTACAAAAGTCTTTGCAGTCAATATGTTTACTGTTCTGTGCAGATTAATCTTTGACTTTATAGTCACCAAGAAAGCCGCCTGAAAGCTTGTATGGCTGGGCAAGATGTTGCACGATTAGATTCATAGCAATACGTGTCACTGAAGGCACGTTTCAATTAATTTAGGATGATAACGCTGGTCTAAACCAGTATTGAGGAAACCGATATGCCACAATACAAAGCGCCCTTACGTGACATGCAATTCGTTCTACACGAATTATTAAATGCTGAAGAACATTACGCAAAACTTCCTGCGTTTCAAGAAAACGTAAGCCGTGAGTTGGTTGATCAGTACCTAGAAGCTGCAGCTGACTTCTGTGAAAATGAATTATCTCCTCTAAATCAGGTCGGCGACCGTGAAGGTTGTACCTGGAATGACGGCGTTGTAACGACACCGACTGGCTTTAAAGAAGCTTACCAAAAATACATCGAGCTAGGCTTCCCTTCTCTTTCTGCTGAAGAGCAATACGGCGGTCAAGGCTTACCAAATTCTTTAGGTATCACTCTTTCTGAAATGGTGGGTACTGCGAACTGGGCATGGGGTATGTACCCTGGTCTGTCTCATGGTGCAGTTCGTACTTTAGAACACCACGGTTCTCAAGAACAAAAAGACGCTTACCTGCCTAAACTGGTTTCAGGTGAATGGACAGGTACCATGTGTCTAACTGAATCTCATGCAGGTTCTGACCTCGGCATCATCCGCACTAAAGCTGAACCACAAGCTGATGGTAGCTATGCAATCTCTGGCGAGAAAATCTTTATCTCTGCTGGTGAACACGACATGGCAGAGAACATTATTCATATCGTACTTGCTCGTCTGCCTGGCGCGCCTAAAGGTACTAAAGGTATTTCTCTGTTCATCGTACCAAAATTCAACCTGAATGCTGACGGTTCAATCGGTGAGCGTAACGGCGTACGTTGTGGTTCAATCGAACACAAAATGGGGATCCATGGTAACGCAACTTGTGTCATCAACTTCGATAACGCCAAAGGCTTCCTGATCGGTCCTGAAAACCGTGGTCTGAACTGCATGTTCACCTTCATGAACACTGCACGTATCGGTACTGCTGTACAAGGTCTGTCTGCATCTGAAGCGGCGTTCCAAGGCGCTTTAACTTATGCTAAAGACCGTCTGGCAATGCGTTCTCTTTCGGGTCCTAAAGCACCTGAAAAAGAAGCTGATCCAATTATTGTTCATCCAGCTGTACGTAACATGCTTTTAACTCAAAAAGCATTTGCTGAAGGTGGTCGTGCACTGGTTTACCTGTTGGCTCAATATGCTGATGTGGTTGAACAAGGTACTTCTGAAGAAGAGCGCAAGTTCGCTGACAATATCCTGTCGCTATTAACTCCAATCGCAAAAGCATTCCTGACTGAAACTGGTTCAGAAGCTGCGAAACATGGTGTTCAAGTCTTCGGTGGTCACGGCTTTATCTCTGAGCATGGCATGGAACAAATCGTACGTGATACACGTATTGCCTGCCTGTACGAAGGTACGACTGAGATTCAAGCACTGGATCTGTTAGGCCGTAAAGTACTGGGTACTCAAGGTGCGATGTTGAAAGACTTCACTAAGATCATCCACAAATTTGCGGAAGCGAACAAAGACAATTCTGCAATGAAAGAATTTGTTGAACCGCTTGCGGCATTGAACAAAGAATGGGGTGACCTGACCATGCAGATTGGTATGCGTGCGATGCAAAACCCTGAAGAAGTGGGTGCAGCTGCAGTAGATTACCTGTACTTCTCTGGTTATGTAACACTGGCTTACCTGTGGGCTCGTATGGCACTGGTTGCTCAAGAGACTCTTGCTGCAGGTACCACTGATGCAGACTTCTACAATGCTAAATTGACGACTGCACGCTTCTACTTCAAGAAAATCCTGCCACGTGTTCGTTCACACGTTGACGTGATTGCAACTGGTGTAGAACCGCTTATGTCTTTAGATGCTGAACATTTCGCATTCTAAGCTGATGCAGTTTTAAATGCATAATAAGAAAAAGGACGGCCATCTTCAGGCAGTCCTTTTTCTTTATAAAGAGTTACAGAATTAACCTTTAGTCGTCTAACATTCAGATTTTTAATGCTTTAGACTGAGCCAAAACAATCCAATTAAACAATAAAACAGGTGACATACTATGCCAATTTATAACGCGCCACTTGCTGACATGAAATTCATCCTGAATGATGTTTTCAATGCAGAACAGTTCTGGCAGGCCAATGAAAATCTTGCCCACTTGGATACTGCCACAGCAGAAGCCATTCTTGAAGAAATGGCGAAGTTTGCGCAAAACGTCATGCTTCCTCTGAACCGTACCGGCGATGAAGAAGGCGCAAAATATGAAAATGGCAATGTCACCACACCAGCTGGCTTTAAAGAAGCATTCAAACAATATGCTGAAGGCGGCTGGATCGGTCTGGGTGCCGATGCAGAATGGGGCGGCCAGGAAATGCCGAAAATGCTCACCGTACTTTCTGATGAAATGCTGTTTGCAACTAACCCATCTTTCATGCTCTACCCGCTTCTTTCTGTGGGTGCAGGTATGGCTTTAAACAGCTATGCATCTCAAGAGCAAAAAGAAACCTATCTTCCTAAAATCTATTCTGGTGAATGGTCAGGCACCATGTGCTTAACTGAGCCACATGCCGGTACTGATCTGGGTATTATCAAAACCAAAGCTGAACGTAATGAAGATGGCACGTATAGCATTACCGGTACCAAAATCTTTATCACGGGTGGTGACCACGATCTTGCTGAAAACATTATTCATCTGGTACTGGCAAAAACTCCTGATGCGCCTGCCGGCTCTCGCGGTATTTCCCTGTTCATCGTACCGAAGTTCCTGGTCAATGAAGATGGTTCAATTGGTGAACGTAATCCAGTTGGTCCTGGTTCAATCGAACACAAAATGGGGATCAAGGCCTCTGCAACATGTGTAATGAACTTTGATGGTGCCAAAGGTTATCTGGTAGGTAAAGAAAACGAAGGTCTGGCAGCCATGTTCGTGATGATGAACTACGAACGTCTGTCTATGGGCATCCAGGGCCTAGGTGCTTCAGAATTTGCTTATCAAAATGCTGCGCAATATGCGACAGATCGTTTACAGGGTCGTAGTGCCCTTGGTGCTCAATCACCAGCTAAACCGGCAGACAGCATTTTAGTACATGGTGATGTACGTCGTATGTTGCTGAATGTTCGTGCGAACAACGAAGCATCGCGTGCATTTGCAGTTTATGTAGGTCAACAACTGGATATTACTAAGTTCTCGACTGATCCTGAAGCCGTAAAAAAAGCCAATGACCGTGTGGCACTGTTGACACCAATCGCGAAAGCTTACCTGACGGATACTGCATTCCAGGCAACCCTAGATGCACAAATGGTCTTTGGTGGACATGGTTATATCCGTGAATGGGGCATGGAACAATGTATCCGTGACCTGCGTATCTCACAGATTTACGAAGGAACCAACGGTGTTCAGTCACAAGATTTGATCGGCCGTAAAACTATTAAATGTGGCGGTGCGTACATCGGTGAATACATCGAAGAAATCCGTGACTTTGCGAACCAGTTAGATGCAGACCTGAACTTCATTAAAGATGCAACTTTAGATGCAGCTACTGAAGTCGAATCATTGACTCAATTCGTGCTTGAAGCTGCTGGCGAAAATGCAGAATTCCCGAATGCAGCAGCAGTTGATTACCTACACGCAGTAGGCCTATTGAGCTTCTCTTATATGTTTGCGCGCATTGCCAATGCTGCAAAAGACAAAGATGGCGAGTTCTACCAAAACAAACTGGCACTGGTGCGTTATTTCACGCAACGCATCTTGCCTGAACTTGCACTGCGTATCACTAAAGTGAAAGCTGGTTGCGAAGTAGTGATGAATTTCTCTGAAGATTACTTCACGACTCAAGCTTAATCTTGACGTGAATCCATATAAAAAGCCCTGCATCTGCAGGGCTTTTTATGCACTATACTTTTTCAATCAAGATCGTATCTGGTTGCGTCGTTATTTTAGGATTGAAATGCTTATTCACTATTTTAATTCCCCCTTGCGACTCTAAAGATTCACACAGTTCAAGTACCTTCTGCATCTCTTCAGCCTTGATCCCCGTGCCCAGGATTAATTTTTTTCCTGCTTCTAATTGACTAATTTTTGTTTGAATTTTGTCCAACATTTTTTTCTCCTATTTATTCAATGTAGTTCTCATACAATATAACAAGTTAGTGCAAAAAAAGTGCAAAAGTTCGAATAATTTCACTTTTATTTTATTTTTCTCTTTTTGTGCATGATCTTTGCTAGTTCTTTCCTGTTCATATGTTATTTCACATGAAAATCAGGAGGAGAACATGAGTAAATCTGAGTCTAAAGTGAAAAGAATAGAGACTCTCCTCGACCGATTTGGTAATCTTGCCGTTGAAAGTTTCCATTATCTTGCGCTGTTCATTATTGGCTGTATGGTGATCTGGTCTGCAGGTCATACTGTATTTGACATCTTGACTGTCAAACAGTTTGCCACCATTGATGATATTCTTTTACTGTTTATCTATCTGGAACTTGGTGCCATGGTGGGCATTTATTTCAAGACCAATCATATGCCGGTCCGGTTCCTGATTTATATTGCAATTACTGCCCTGACCCGTTTACTAATTTCTGATATTCAGCATACGCACAAAGCCAGCATGGATCAGGTTATTATTACCGGTTCGATTCTGATTCTAGCTTTTGCCATTCTGGTGGTCCGTTATGCGTCCTGGACCTATCCATCTGTCATTCGTGACAAGCATAGCGAAAAGCCCTTACCAGAAGGTAAAACCCCACGCCCGGAAGATGATGAGTTGGCATAGTCATAGAAAAGTCCCCCTTTGCAAAAGGTGAGAAGCACTGCTTCGCAAGAGGGTAATTAATCACCCCTCCTAACAAGAGAGGGAATTTCTTTTAACGATTATTCATCAATACATAACGTCCATTTTCATAAATCCAGTAACTTCCGCGTGGTGGTGCCGCTAATCCCAAACGCTGCCAGTCACTAATCACTGTATATCGCGAACTTTCAATGCGAGCCACATTTGGATCACCATTGACCCAGCTATAGCTATTGGAATTCTGGTAAATCGTGGTCGGTGCCTGATACTGGATATTGAACCCGCTTTGGCTCTGCGCAGGAGGATAATATCCGCCATGGGATGGACGTTGCGGATAATAGGGCCGCTGCCAATGAGGCGGCTGCGGTGCATAATGAGGACGCGATGGAGGACGATGTTGAGGTTTAGAACGATCAATACCAGTATAGCCTACCCAGGCATTATCCGCCCAAGCGGGCGCTGCAATACCGAACAGGAATGAAGCCAGCAATGCACCTGAAGCTAATGTTTTCATAAGTGCGTCCTCCAAAAATTTCTGTCCATATTTTAACCAAAATCCATGCAGAAAATATGGATAAATCCCCTACTGCTGCAAAGTTTTGTAATTAATTCCATGACTTTAACAGGCTTGCGTGATGAGCGCTGAAGTACGTATGCTAATATCACTTTTTTAATGCTTTGAGTTGCATACTGTGTCTGATTTAAATTTCGATCGTTTATATGAATATTTTTGCAAGGTACCCAGTGTTCAAAAAGGACTGATTGATAGCTATGGCTCGGATGGTAAACAGGCCTGGTGGTTTAAATTTCAGATCAATGTCGATCATCCTCTGGCATGGCAAACTGTGCAGGAACTAGGTCACGTCCTGAACTATATTTCTAAAAATGAGCGCCTGCCGACTCAGTTTCTTCCAGTTTCTCCACCGCCTTATATGAATGGTGTAGCCAAAGATTTCCTGTCTTGGGTGATCCAGTGCAATCATGCTGATTTTCCACCAGATGTGGTATGTGACTGGCTAGAAGCACGTTTACCAAATCCGGTAGATGATGAAGCACAATGGAAAATCAAGACTGATATCTCTGAACTGGATGAGCTGACAGATAAAGAATTGGATCAACTGGTTCCGCCGAATCCAGAATCGAAAAGCTAATACTAGAAATCTCCCTAAATCCCTCTTTGATAAAGAGGGACCTTCCTCTCTTTTTTAAAGGGAGGTTAGGAGGGATTTAAAATCAAAACGTCGACCAACCACTCCATTCCATAAAACGGTATAACCAGTACTTCCAGAATGACTCTTCAGCATATTGAGCATAGTCCACGCTCATGGAACGGCCATTCAAATTAGACCAGGCCGTATTGAAATACCGCTGCGCATCACTAAAGACTTCCGCCTGAGGCTGTCCGAGCACACGCAGATTGGTCTCCAGATTATAATTTTTTAGGTTACGTGCCGTGAAATTAGCGGAACCTAAAATCATTTCAGATTGCTGAGCATCATATTTCATCAGAATTTTATTATGACATTGCTCGCCTTGAGTATTACACCAGCGTACCGGAATACCAGCTTTATGCAGTTCTGAAGCCACCTGCCGGTTAGGAATGCCATTTTTTTCACGACCAAATGCATCTTTGTTTGGATCAAGTAAAATTCGAAGTTTTACACCACGCTCATGCGCTGCAATCAGCCCTTTCACAATCTTACGCTCTGACAGATAGAACATCGCCAGATCAATCTGCTCATCTGCTTTCGCCGTTTCAAGCAGCTTTAGAACTCCCTCATAAATGGCTTTTTCAGTTAGCACCTGAACTTGAGGCTGGTTTTTTTCCGCTTCAAACTCACCTGCAATCACAGCCGGCATATTGGCTTGAGACATGATCCCGACCGCCTGTTCTGTTGCAAGAATATCAATTGCTGTCCTGCCCCAGACCAGTAGACCAATATTGGAGTGCCGTGAACTGCCATCATGGGGGTTCATTGAAGTGACCAGTGCTTTCCAGCCCTGATCTGTATCAACGACCAGTGTTTTACGATGATTGGCTTTGAAATTAAACAAGTCGAAATAACTGCGTAAAGTCACTTTTTCTGGACCAAACGGATTCGGCAACCAGCCTTTTTCCGGATTATTGCCAATCCCCTGACAGCATAGATACCAGAAACCTGACCAGCTTGGATTAGAAGCACGCAGCGGTGTCAGATTGGTTTCGATTACATCTACTCCTGCCTGACGCAGTTCACGATAATGCTGTGCTGTAATTCCACCGTAGACAGAATTAATCGGATCGGTAATAAATTTGATTTCCACTTCAGGCTGCATCAATCGCTTGTTGAGTAAGGCCTCTGTGAGCTGTTTGCTGAGTGCCTGATGTTCCTGTTTAGAGGCACCGGTTTGCTGATTAAACAGGAACATATCCAGCACGATCAGGGATTTTGCTTCCTCAACCATCTTCAGCATTTCATTAAAAATCTGATGATCCAGTTGTTGCTTGCCCTGTGCATCCAGATAAGTCTGATCGACCAGAAATTTCACCTGTGCATGGCGCAGCTTACCCGTGTAATTCAGCCCTTCAGGTAAGGGTTTATAAGTATGATAAATTGCTGAAGCCAGATAACTGGCCATCAGCACACCAATGATCAAGGCCGCATAACGGCGGTTTGACCAGTTCAGTTTATTGTGAATTCGTTGAAAGATACGCATAAAAAAAAACCTAACCCAATATACTCAGGCTAGGTTTAATCTGATGATTTTTCAAGTCTATTTCAGTGACAGTACTTGGATTCGGTCAGTTATTTCATCTGAATCCTAGAAATCATATTGTACGCCGACTGTGAAATTACGTCCGACTTGCGGAATATTCGACAGGAATGAGCTATGTGAATAGACCTGATCATCGAGCAGATTATTGACTTTAAAATAAACCCGATAGGCATTTTTATCAGCAATGGTATTGGCATAGCTTAGACCGACATTGACCATGTTGTAGCCTTGGGTTTCATCTTCATAACTGGCCGTTTTGTCCTGATTAAAGACATGATAATACTCTGCCATTCCTGACCAGCCATCGGCAAAGTCTGCTTCAACCTTGGTTCCTAAGCGGCCTGCTGGAATACGGGGTGCATTTTCACCCTCAATTTTGCCGCGCACGTAATCACCGAATACACCAAGCTTGTATGTGTCATTTAATGCATAAGTAGCTTCTGCTTCAGCCCCATAGAAACGAGCTTTATCTTGAGTATATTCTACCCCACGCAAATTTCCATTTCTGGCGGTTGTCGCACCGTAGATATAGTCATCAAACCAGTTATGGTAAATATGCGCATGATAATCCAGCTTAGCACCTTCATATTCGAAACCCAGCTCCAGGTTATTCGAGCTTTCTTTTTCCAGATCAGGATTACCGACTTCATAGGTATTGGTGGCAAAATGCAGACCATTGGCATACAACTCTTGCGCCAGTGGTAAACGTTGCTGATGTGAACCTACAATGGATAACTTATAGTTCGGGGCAAATTCCCAATTCGCAGCGGCAGAAGCAGAGATACCTGTGCCTGAATAATTTTTCTGTTCAGATTCAACTTGTACTTTTTGATGATCAACACGTGCACCCAGTTCGACATGCACATCACCGAGTTGTTTATGCTCTAAAGCAAACAGACTGTATTTTTCAGTTTTGGTATCTGGCATGACTACGCTTGAACCATGAACATGATGTTCTTCATCATCTTCGTCACCATCTTCATGATGATCATGTTCTGTAGCAGCCAGATTGATTTTCTGCTGGCTATATTGGGTGCCAATTACCCCTTCCCAACCAGCAACCGGAACATGCACCAGCTCTAAACGGCCATCGTAGCCTTTGCTTTTGAAATTACTAATCACTTCATTTTCTTCCAGCTCATCATGCTCATAATCGGTAAAGCTGGCATGGGCACGTAACTTGTCAAAACCGGCAAAAGGCTGTTCCAGTTCAGTACGTACTTCATAACGTTCAGATTTCAGATCTACCCATGGTCCGCCATGCTCTTCTTCATGCTCTGCGGTAGCACCCAGCTCTGGACAGCCATGGAAATGATCACCATGCAATACACAGCCATGATATTCATGACTATGCCCCGGCAAGCCATATTCATCCTGACGGTTGCTATAAGACAGGCCAACGAAACCACGATCATGAATCCATGATCCACCAATATTCACGGTCTGGCCTTCAGCAAAGGTATTACCTACACGACGTTCTTTGTGAAAATGTGAATGATCGCCATGAGGTTCTTCTACTACATAATCAGGCGCAATATAGTCATTGGCTTTGTGTTTAGTACCTTCGACACGCAGCGCAAAATTTTCACCGACTGCAGCAGTCACGCCTGCACTTGCCAGTTTTTCATCACTGCCCGAGTTGTAACGTAGTCCAACAGTCCCTTCCAGACCATCTTCCGGCATTTGGGTTGGGATCTTCTGATCAGTGACATTAACCAGACCACCGACGGTTCCCGCGCTATAAAGCAAAGTTGATGGGCCACGAATCACTTCGACCTGTTTGGCCAGAATCGGATCAACAGTTACCGCATGGTCAGGAGATAGAGTAGATACATCAGCCGTTTCAGAAGCATGCTGCAAAACTTTGACACGTGGACCATCTTGGCCGCGGATTACCGGTCGGCTCGCTCCGGTTCCATACTGATTTGAATACACTCCAAGTTCATCAGCCAGCGCATCACCAATAGCCGTCGCACGTTCAGATAAGGCTTTCTGGTCCACCATCAGATCAGCAACTGCAAAATCTGCCGCAGTCTGTACCAGTGGATGAGCTTGTACCTGAATGGTATCCATGGTTTGTACAGGAATAGAAGAAGATGACTGTTCAGCAAATACCGTAGGCGCAACTACAGCAAAAATTGAGAGTGTTATTAGATTCTTAGAAAAGGACATGACCCAAGCTCAAATTCAGCAATTTCGAATATTGTTATAATATAACATTTCATTGTTTTTGCAATCTTTTACGATAATCAATGAGATATTTTATTAGAATGTCATTTGAATATTTTTCATTGTAGTAAAACACTATTTTTTATGCCCTTTACTTTATCTCATGCTGTACTCGCTCCACCTATTTCATATTTAACTGGCAATCGGCTACCTGTTGCTGCGCTAGCGATTGGCAGTATGGTTCCTGATCTGTACCGTCTTTTTACCCATAAGAATTCTAATATTACTCATTTATGGTCTTCGCTGATTCACCCTGATTTATGGATTGGTCTTATTTTTTGTGCGGTCTGGTACCTGATTTACCGGCCAGTGATTTATCGTTTCATTGGCATACAACATGATTTAAATATTCATAATCTATTTTCAGCATTCAGATTTATTTGCGCTATGTGTATTGCAGTGATGATTGGGACAGCAACCCATATTATTTGGGATGGTCTCACCCATGTGGATTTTCGAACCTTTGCCTTTTATGACATTCTCAGCCAGCAGTATCAAATTTTAGGGCGAACTTATCCTCTACACCGGATTTTGCAGATCGGGACTTCTGCTCTGGCTCTGCCTTTTATTCTATGGATGAGTCTGCATTACTATAAAACTCACCAGCAATATTTAAGCGTCAGTCACAAGATCCTCCTCTTTTGCTGGGGTCTATTCGGTCTATCTACGCTCACAGGTTTATTTTCGACATGGGACTATATGCGCTATATTCCGGATGATGCTTGGCGATCTGATCTGTATTATTTTACCGGCCGCTCTATCAATGAATTTAGCCAGGGCTTTTTAATCACTTTTAGTCTGGGCTGTCTGCTATTTTTATTTCTGGATCGTGATCGGCGTATGGGCTAGGAAAATCTCTCACTTCCTGCTTATTCACTTTAAAATGATACTGTTTTTGCCTCAAGTTCTTGTGACAACATGCCCAAAGAGGCATAATCCTACCTTTGCTAAAGGCGGTACGCTGTTTACGTATACGCTTCCTTAACCCATATAGTTGGATTTTTAACGCTATGATGCGAACTCATTACTGCGGTTCTTTAACCGAAGCTCAAATTGACCAGACCGTAACATTATGCGGTTGGGTACACCGTCGCCGTGACCACGGTGGTGTCATTTTCCTTGACATGCGTGACCGTGACGGTCTTGTTCAAGTGGTTATCGACCCAGATACACCTGAAGCGTTTGCAACAGCAGACAAAGCACGTTCTGAATACGTATTAAAAATTACAGGCCGTGTACGTCGCCGTTATGCGGGTACTGAAAATGCCAACATGGTGAGTGGTCAAATCGAAGTATTGGGTAAAGAAATTGAAGTTCTTGCTCAGTCTGAAACTCCTCCATTCCCACTGAATGACGAAAATACAAGCATTTCTGAAGAAATTCGTTTGAAATATCGTTTCCTGGACATCCGTCGTCCTGAAATGATCGATCGTTTACGTTTCCGTTCTAAAGTGACCAACCTGATCCGTAACTATTTAGACGATCACGGTTTCCTAGACGTTGAAACTCCGATCTTGACTCGTGCGACCCCTGAAGGTGCGCGTGACTACTTAGTTCCAAGCCGTGTATCTAATGGTAGCTTCTATGCGCTTCCACAATCACCACAGCTGTTCAAACAGTTGTTGATGGTAGGTGGTGTAGATCGTTACTACCAGATCGCTAAATGTTTCCGTGACGAAGATTTACGTGCGGATCGTCAGCCTGAATTCACTCAAATCGACATCGAAACATCGTTCATGAGCGATGACGATATTATGGATTTGATGGAAGGCATGACTGTTAAGATGTTCGACGAACTTCTTGGCATCAAATTCGACAAATTCCAACGTATGCCTTATTCAGAAGCAATGCGTGACTATGCTTCTGACAAACCAGACTTACGTATTCCTTTGAAACTTGTTGACGTTGCAGACTTGATGCAAGACGTCGAGTTCAAAGTATTCGCAGGTCCTGCTAAAGATCCTAAAGGCCGTATCGTTGCGCTTCGCGTTCCAGGTGCGGGCTCACTGCCACGTAGCGCAATCGATGAATATACTAAATTCGTTGGTATTTACGGTGCGAAAGGTCTGGCTTACATCAAGGTCAATGAACTTGAGAAAGGTATTGAAGGTCTTCAATCACCTATCGTTAAATTCATCGAGCCAATCGTGCTGGATCTGTTGAAACGTGTTGGTGCTGAAAATGGCGACATCGTATTCTTCGGTGCAGACAAAGCCAAAGTTGTGAATGATGCAATGGGCGCACTTCGTGTGAAAATTGGTCATGATATGAACCTTGCAACTTGCGAATGGGCTCCGCTTTGGGTAGTTGACTTCCCAATGTTCGAAGAAACTGATGATGGCAAATGGACTTCTGTTCACCATCCGTTCACGCTTCCTAAATCAAGCGTTGAAGATGTGAAGAATAATCCAGGCGAAGCATTGTCTGTTGCTTATGACATGGTATTGAATGGTACTGAAATCGGTGGTGGTTCACTGCGTATTTATACTTTAGAAATGCAAAAAGCGATCTTTGAAGCGCTGGGTATTTCTGAAGAAGAGGCAGAAGAGAAATTCAGCTTCTTGCTAAATGCGCTTAAATTCGGTGCGCCTCCGCATGGTGGTTTGGCATTCGGTCTGGATCGTCTGGTGATGCTAATGACTGGTGCATCTTCAATCCGTGATGTGATTGCATTCCCGAAAACCAAAACTGCTGAATGTCCATTGACTCAAGCACCTGCACCAGTTGAATCAACTCAACTGCGTGATTTGGGTATTCGCTTACGTGAAAAACCAAAAGCCGAATCTCAAGAATAATTTCTTGATGATTTGAGTAAAAAAGCCCTGTTCTAACAGGGCTTTTTTATTGCATTGAGAAGCCTGCACGACAGTGGCATAATAGCTTCAGTTTCTATTTTTAGGTAATTTGGCAATGGCGATGCGTCCTGCTGTTCGTAACCGTGGCATCATGCTGATCGTGTTTTCAGTCGTACAATGGCTGTTCATGCGCTATATCCTTGCAAACAACCTGTTTAACCTGGACACCAATGACCGTATTGTGTACTTCTGCCTGAGCAGTATTTTAGGTGCACTTGTCATTTTTGTAGGTCTGATTTATATGGTGCTTAAAGGCAATCCTGATCAAGAATCTTAATCAGGCAAGCTGCACACCATGTACGCATTACTCAAGAACTTCTCCAAACTCCCGTTAAGATTCATTCAAAATTTGGCGAAAAGTGTTGGATCACTTCTCTATATCACGAATTCATCGATTCGCCGTACTACAGAAATTAATTTAGGGATTGCCTATCCTGAACTGTCAGCATCAGAACGTACACGACTGGCAAAACGAAGTGTTCAAAGCCAATGCATGACCTATGCCGAGTCAGTCAAAATTTGGGGTTCTGAACCTGAGTTCGCATTAAAACAAATCCGGAATATTCATCATCCAGAAATTTTTACTGATGCACTGAAAAACCCGAATGGAACTTTAGCAGTCGTTCCTCATTTTGGTACTTGGGAGTTACTTAATGCCTGGGTGAATCAACACACTAGCCCTGTCATCATGTATAAACCGAGCAAAAATCCTGATGTCGATCGGTTTATGCTCGAAGCACGGCAACGTTTAAATGCTACCCTTGTTCCGACTGATGAAACTGGTGTAAGAGCTTTATTCAAGCATCTAAAACAGGGTGGATTTGCTGCCATTCTTCCTGACCATGTGCCCAAAGAAAGCGGCGGTATTTACTCACCTTTTTATGGACAGAATGCTCTATCTTCTACCCTGCTGTCTAAGTTGGCTGCAAAAACCCAATGCTCTGTGATTGGCTTAAGTTGTTTACGTCATGATGATCTAAACGGCTTTGATATTCATGTAACTGAGTTATCAATAGATATTCTTTCTAAAGACTTACAGCTTTCTGTAGATACCTTAAACAAGGAAATGGAGCGAATGATTAACATTGCTCCAGAGCAGTATTTGTGGGGTTATAAAAGGTTTAAGAAAGTTAAAAGCTAATTTAAATATTTTTTAATAAAAATATTTTCTATATCTTTATGACGGTCATATTGATGAATTATAGTTGATACGCGTCCATCTAAATCTAGGATCTCATTATTACAATTTAATATGATCTCATTTCTAGGAACTAAACCTACAGTTGAAATAATAGATTTAAGAGGATCACAATGAACGACATCTTCAAAATTATTAGAATAAAGCAATTTATTATGTATACCTTGATCATAATTAGAACGAACCATCTTGTAATAAGGTAAAGACATAAACTCATCAATCATTGTTTTTAAATACAACATAACAGACTTATGATCTCCTAAAGTGACTCCTGCACAACAGATTTTCTCTGATCCAATTTTATTGAGATATTGTTTCCCATATACGTCGCTAATCCACTTTATATGAAAATCATCTTGCCCAATTAGAATACGAGAATGTTCCATACCTAAGTATAATCCATTCAAATTATTATCAAATGGATTACGCTGTACAATCACATCTCGTGTGTCTGTCAACATAATATCTTCATTAGTACTTTTTAATAAAAGATAATTGTAATAATCAAAAAATCTCGAAACATGTGGTAGCCCGAGAAAATATATAAAATCTTTTTTCAGAGCGGGCTCTAAGTTAACAATAATACCACTTAGAATTTTTATTAGTTTTTTTAAATTTTTACCAATTTTTTTCGTTGAACTTAGTATCCCAATTCTACTTAAGCTAAATTCCAGTTTAAAGGCATAATCTTTTTTTAAAAAGTATAAATTATAATCTTCATATTGATTATCATTTATAAAAAGTACAACTTTCCCTTCATATTTTGCGACACTTAAGCTCTCTAAAAAAACCTCCACTTTATCTGGTGTATAACCTGTAGCTGCCCCCAAAATAATTGATGATGTCAAATCTTTCATATATCCTACTTTTCAATTCAATCGCAATAAAGTTTTAAACTTCTCAAAAATATTTGATTTTGATTTTTCATCAAATAACTTGAATAAGTTAAACCATTTGTTTTTACCCAAATAGTTTAATTTGATATTATCTTTATCTTCTAAAAAGGCCATCATAAATACTCCTTGATCGTCATCAACCATAGAATCAAGTAATATTTCTTTTTGACAGTTATATACTATATTAGAAAAATTAAGCCATTTTTCTTTAGTGCCAACAATTGCACCACCTATAATAAAAACTTGATTTCTTAAAATTGATTCATTGACCAACTCTTTACTAATCTTAAAGTTTTTATTAATCGTGAAAAAATGAATTTTATCTTCATTAAATGGATATTTCCATTTCACTAAACCATTGAGTGTTTCTTTACTTCTACAATAACCAAAATCTACCCAAGCCACCAAATGAGTATTTACCAACTTACTTGTTATAGATTTTTTTACGAAATATGCTTTCAAATTAGTTACTAGAACATAATCTGGCGACCAATATTCTGGATTTCTTGATTGAGCTGGGTCAACTGTGTTTTTAAATACACTACTATTTTGTACAGCTTTTATTTTTTCTCTACAATCTGAAAATTTACTATTAATATCAATTTCCACTACAATAGTTTTTTTATTTTTTCTTATTTTTCTAATCTTTTCTGAAAATTCTGAAGAAGTAAAAATTATCATATCATTTTCTAATTCAGCTAAATTAGAAAAATAATCTAAATACTTTTCAGGAGAACGTTGCAAGTAACTAGGATGGCCTTTTTCTACGCTCCAATTCCCTCTGCCTATATCAAAGAATGCACTTACTATTGTAATTTCAGATTTATCAATCACTTAAAATACCCTTAAATATTAAAAAATCTTTATTAGTAAAATTTTACATTATTTGCAAATAAAGTATATTTCACCTGACTAAAGATACGCAGCAATTCCTTTTGTATTTTTGCCCATCCCTTCTTCTTATATTTCTTCATCCTTACTTTACGTTCATCTATTAAATCACTTGAAAGAACTGTCTTCTTCTCTGGATATAACATCATTTCTTGTATACAAATAGCTGGTGACATTTGATAAACGTCACATTGCTTAGTTTGAATAAAATCTCTAAACATTAACTCATCTAGAGGTATTAAATGTTGCTGTTGTATATAAGTGAGATAAGCTTTTGCTCCTTTTAAGGACAAAATATATCCAGCCGTTCCTAAATTTTTACTGGTTAACCGTTTAATTTTACGGTCAGTGTTTTCAATATTAAATGTATCTTTCGCCAATAAAACTTTTTCGGAGAATGCTTCAGTTTTAATAATATGCCAGTTTTCTTGAATCCATGCAGATGTACTAAAAATTGAGAATGCATCTTGACCCAAAAAAATATCATCTTCAAATACTGCAATATATGGAATCTGCTCGTCGACCATCTTTTGCCAAACAGAGACATGGCTCATAAAACATGCCAACTCGCCACCTGTTAAATACTCATCCCCAACATTCAAGTGCATTTTTTCCGCTAAAGGTTTGGCTAAATCTGGTGTCAAAGCATCAAAAAAATCAAAATTTATATTTTGCTTTCCAAATTCCTTACAAATGTGTTCACGACGTGCAGTAGCTGTTTTTAAACTAATAACAATATTTTTCATAACCCAGAATAATCTATTTTGATTTTATTAAATGTTTTAAAGCGAAATAGCGGTCACGCCACATACGTTTTTGCTTTTTAAAACCATACGAAAACGCACGATTTTCTTTTTCTTTACGAGAAATCCCCTGCGTGGCAATTGTACCTAAAATATCACTATCTAAGCCTGCTGGACGAACCAAAGCTGGCCATACGCCTAAACCCTTACCATTTTTACTTAGCCAGGTTTGGAAGAAAATATCTACAGGCATATTAATGGTTCGACCTGCTTGTACAAATTCTTGGGCACCTTGGCGTGACCAAATCAGGCCTAAACCGCGAATAGGAAAATAAAAGGCATGCCATAAACTAATTGTGTTTATATAGGTGATATCTTTAGCAAACTTTTTCTTTTTCGCTGCGATGTTCACTAAATACCAATCTAGATCTTTATGTGTATCTAAATAATCCAATGTGGCTTTTAGTTGCTGATGAAAATTATCATCAATTTTCATATCGTCCTCGAGGACAATTAAATAATCAGCATCAGTAGTTAAGAATTTCTCAGTACAACCATAATGACTTAAATAACAACCTAGCTCAGAATTCATCAAACGACGCCCTAAAAGCTCTTGTGTACCTTGGTCATCATATTGGCTAAATTCAGTCAGTGCTTTACCACGGCCATCAAAAGCAGTGAACCGTTCAAACGGCCATTTCACAGCGTTTAACTGCTGCGTTGCCTGCTCTAGACGCTGATCACTACCATCTAGATTAATTAAATAAGTAACAACTTTCATAATTTACTCTTGATATAGCAGTGACTGTGGTAAGTAATCTTTAAATTTGGCATTTAAAGCATCAATCACTTGCTGTCTCTGCTCTACGGCAAATTGATCTAAACTTTGCACACACCCATAAGGAATATCAGCTTGATGTAATGCTTGCTTAAAAACCTCAATGCCTTCAGCATTTTTCAAATAGGCAATAGGAACATCAGGCAATAAAGTCGCATGCTGATTTTGAATACACAAATGATTACTCAACCCAACAGGGAGCAATTGATAAAAACTACGAAAACGCGGTGAAATTTGTTCAATTAACAGTTGCGGATGTTCTTTAAAAAATGTTGCTAGTACTTGCTGCACCAACACGTGTGGACGATGATGAATCTCAAAATAACGTTCAAGCCCAACCACATCAGCACTCAGCATTTGTGCCATAGTGTATTTGGCTTTCGGAGTTTTATTCAACGTTTTATTGAGCCAATTTCGCCATTTAAACTTCAGCTTTAAAGCTTTGCATGATTGCCAATGACCATAGATTTTTACTTGATCATTTACAATAAAGTCTTCCACATTTGATGGTGCATTAAAGAAAAAATCATCATTTAAGTAAAGAAAATACGGTGAAATATTAGGGATATTCCACAACATCATTTCAATAGATAATGAATTAAACGTCGGTAAATACTGCTGATAACCCGCAAATAAAACCTGATGATCTATGATTTTTATCTGATCTTTTTTGGCAAGCCCTTGTTGCTCAAACTCATCTAACCATAGCGGTTTTTGCTGATCTGTCACTACATAAATATGTCGCACATAAGGTACATATTTTAAAATCGAGGCAATGTTGTAATAAATTTCATTATTACTGGCAAAACGCGTCGCTTCAGTTTTAACATGGCTTTGTCCGAGATAAGACAAGCGCTTTTGCTGAAGTCCGACATCATTATCATCGACCCATGCAATGACAATATCTAAGTGCTGCTGCATATTTAATTTAACACTCAACAAAGAGACTTACTGCCAAGCATCCTTGATCCACTGGGATGGCAACACATAGCGATACCATTTACCACCACCACCATTAATGGCATCAGGTGGATTAATTTCCCCATGGAAAATAATAATTTTTACGCCCTCAGGCTTTACTGGCGGCTTGAAATAAGCCATCGGAATTTTTTGTAGGCAATGGTATTTATAGCTCTTACACCAGCTATCTGGCCAATAGCTAAGTTTCTTCTCCTGATCCACATACCAAGATAGATAAGCCTGCTCATTACGGAATTTTTGACGGATTTCATCAAAGTGTTCACGGAAATATGGTAAAAGGCCTGGTAAAGCTCCAAGCTTAAAGCGATAAACTGAACTATTCCCCGTAATACGCCATGGTCGTTTCCAGTCATGGATAATCAGAAACTCACCCGGATGTGTAAAGAATTCATCGATATTATCGACAATCACCACATCCAGATCTAAAAATAAAGCATTTCCTTTTAAACCATAGAGATCCGGTTCAAAGGTAGAGAGCTTATTCCAGCCACGTTCTGGCGCCCCTTCTGGCAAAGCCAATGGTGGAATAGGAAAGCATTGCACATTTG
Source organism: Acinetobacter sp. YH12043 (assembly GCF_013419915.1). Taxonomy (NCBI): domain Bacteria; kingdom Pseudomonadati; phylum Pseudomonadota; class Gammaproteobacteria; order Moraxellales; family Moraxellaceae; genus Acinetobacter; species Acinetobacter sp. YH12043. The sequence goes on along the minus strand of NZ_VOZD01000004.1, from coordinate 119,452 downwards.
GATCAATCCCTTCAGTACGGTCAGTTAAACACACCATTTGAAAATCAACGGTTGTGTGTCGCTTCACCATATTGTAAAGACGATTGACATATTCAGACCCATATTTTGTGCCCCATTTCATACAGATCACAATATTTTGTTCAGGTGACTGTTCACTCTGAGTCTTAAGGTCATTTTGCTTTGCGTTCATGCACCCATCATCCACCTATGCAATATCAGTATCATACCATTACTGGTACTGACTGAGCCTATTGCTTTTCATTTCTGCACAGTTTACCGCAAATCTCATAAAGAAATATAATCTTCATTTTTTCATCACAAGAATTGAATATTTTTCCAGCAACTTATATCAAAATAAAGTTCATATTTGAATGATAAGTATAGAGCAACACTAATTTTAGTTGTTCGTTACGCTTATTCGTTTATTTTTATAGTGAATATATAACTTTCCAAAATATGAGAGTCGTCATTTTTTCTGCAATTTATTGGCTTCTCTACCTAACAACCTAATAGTTTAATATTTTGAGAAAGAGTCACTAAAATAAAAAAAGGACTCAAATGAGTCCTTTTTTATTTGCTAATTCACTTATTTTACATAAGTTAACCAGTGTGCATATTTAGGGTCTTTACCCTGAACCGCATCAAAGTAGGCTTTCTGGATTTGAGTCGTAATTGGACCACGTACCCCTTCACCAATTTGACGGTCATCATATTCACGGATTGGTGTGACTTCAGCTGCAGTACCAGTAAAGAATGCTTCATCTGCGATATAGAATTCGTCACGAGTAATACGGCGTTCTACCACTTCATAACCAAGATCTTTAGCAATGGTAATAATCGATTGACGTGTAATACCGTCTAATGCGCCACCAGCGATGTCTGGAGTATGAATTACGCCATCACGTACCAGGAATACGTTTTCGCCTGAACCTTGGCATACATAGCCTTGCGGATCAAGCAGCATTGCTTCGTCATAACCAGAATGTGCCACTTCTTGGTGAGCAAGAATCGATAATGTGTAGTTACCAGATGCTTTGGCTTTACACATAGTCACGTTTGGATGATGGTGTGTGAATGATGAAGTTTTTACACGAATACCTTTCGCCATCGCATCATCACCAAGGTAAGCACCCCAGCTCCACGCTGCAACTACAGCATGAATAGTATTGTCAGTAGCAGCAATACCTAATTTTTCAGAGCCAATAAAAATAATTGGACGTAAATAGCAAGATGCCAATTTATTTTCACGAACCACATCAATTTGAGCTTGTTCTAATGTTGCATGATCAAATGGAACTTTCATTTGATAAATTTTTGCAGAATTGAGCAAACGTTTGGTGTGTTCTTTCAGACGGAAAATAGCCGTTCCATTCGGGGTTTCATAAGCACGGACACCTTCAAACACACCCATGCTGTAATGCAAAGTATGTGTTAATACGTGAGTTTTCGCCTCACGCCAGTCTACTAGTTGTCCATCTTGCCAAATGAAACCATCACGATCAGCCAAATTCATGCCACAAACTCCAATTTTTCACAATTATTCACTATCCAGTGCAAATACTGCACTTGGATCAATCAGTCTTTGCCATAACTTGCAAACGGTCTTTCGGGTATCGTGCCAGTCGCTTGCAGACACTTGCATGGATTGATTTGCAAGGGCTAAGCGATGGCTCTCGGCGCGTTCACGGAGATAAGCCTGAATCAGAGCAGTCGCATCGTCGCTGGATAAGCAACCTGATTTTGCGGCATCCTCAAGGATTCTTACATTGTCGGAGTAATGGGCGAGATCTTTATTCGTCCCACTCCAAGCTAACACCGCATACTGTGCCATAAATTCGATATCAACGATACCACCTGCATCTTGTTTTAAATGAAAAATCCCATCTTTTTTTTGCTCTTTGGAAGAACCCAGATGATCTTTCATTTTCTGACGCATTTTCAGAACTTCACTACGTACATGACAGATATCGCGTTTCTGGGTAAGAATTTTACAGCGTAGTGCTTCAAATGTCTCTCTCAGGCTATTTTCTCCGGCAATGGAACGTGCGCGTACCAAGGCTTGATGCTCCCATAGCCATGCATTTTTCAACTGATATTGCTCAAATGCTTTCAGGCTAGTGACCAGCAGCCCTGCTTCTCCAGAAGGACGTAGACGGGTATCGACTTCATAGACACGTCCATCCAGTGTTTGTGTGGTCATGAGCGACATAAACTTCTGTGCCACACGCATGGCAAACTCAAAACCGCTAATCGGCTTGAGACCGTCCGTATCTGCCTGCTCACCCATATAATGAATGAAGACCAGATCCAGATCCGAACCATAACCCAACTCAATGCCACCGACTTTGCCATAGCCAATGACGGCAAAAGCCGTATGTTCTATTGAGCAGCGCTGCCCTTCTGCATCCAACGGAAAACCATGTCGTTTAGCCACAATCTGATAAGCCAGATGCAGCGCAGCATTCACTGAGACTTCTGCAATATCCGTTAAGGCATCCGAGACTTTCATTAAAGGACTTTCTGCCAACACATCACTGGCAGCTACCGCAAGGACATTGGATTTTTTAAACAGGCGCAGCACCCGCATCTGATCTTCAACCTGATCAATTTCGATTCTGAGCAATTGCTGACGCAGGCTATCTTCCAGATCCTGCCGCTTAGGCAATTCAAAATCCATCGACAGGAACTCATCCAGCAATACCGGATAATGAGTAAGCTCCTCACAGATCCAGGGGCTGACAGTCGCCATCTTGACCAAACGCTGTAAAGCGCCTTTACTTTCAATCAGCATCACCAGATATACCGTACGACGCATGACCGATTCAACCAATGGCATCAGGCGGACCAGTGCAACTTGCGGTTTATCTGATTCCAGAATCGCCTCTATCAGATAAGGCCAAAATGTTTTTAAACGTTGAATGGCTTTGGCTGGCAGTTTTTTTAAGGCATGTCCATGCCAGAATTCATGTACCAGATTTTTCGCATGATCATCTAAAACTTCATTCAGCTGTTGTTCGAGTTGAGAAAAACTTTTGCCTTGAGGCTCTGGTCCATTTTCCTTGATCAAGTGCTCAAACTGGTAAATCACTTTAGCGCGTTTTTGATCCAGCACTTCCATAAAGGCGGACCAGTCTGAAAAGCCCAAAGTATCCACAATACGTTGACGTAAATCTGGCTCAGTCGGCAAACATTGGGTTTGTTGATCATGCAGCGCCTGAATAGCATGCTCTACCCGACGAAGGAATAAATAGGCATCTTCGAGGTCAGTCACCGCCTGTTCATCCAGCAGTTCAGCCTCATCCAGATGATTCAGGCTGACCAGACATTGCCGGTCTTGCAGCTCTAACTTGGCTCCGCCATAAATCAGCTGAAAAACCTGCACGATAAATTCAACTTCACGAATCCCGCCTGCGCCAAGCTTGATATCATCTTCAATATTACGGCGCTGTACTTCACGCTCAATCATCGCCTTCATTTCGCGCATGGCTTCAAAAGCGCTGTAATCGACATATTTACGGAATACAAAAGGACGGGTCATATCCAGCAGTTCATCACCTTCTGGACTCGGATTGACGATGCGGGCTTTGATCCAAGCATAGCGTTCCCATTCACGCCCATGCTGGCTAAGATATTTTTCTAGTGCGGCATGACTGATGGCCAGAGCAGAACCATCACCCCAAGGTCGCAGACGCATATCAACACGGAATACAAAACCTTCAGCAGTGATATGGTCTAGCAGATAGATTAACTTTTGCCCCCATAGAATGCAGAACTGCTGAACATCAATGCATTTGCGCCCATCCGTTTCACCCTGTTCATCAAAGGCAAAAATCAGGTCAATATCACTGGAAAGGTTGAGTTCCTGAGCGCCCAGCTTGCCCATTGCAATAATAATGAGATCCTGAACTTTACCGTTATAGCCAATTGGCTGGCCATATTTGGCGACTAGAGGAATACGGGCAAACTCTTTGGCAGCACAGATACAGGCATCAGCGAAATCAGACAGCTCGCGGGTCAGTGTGATGACATCGGTGAGTTGATTGGCATCCTGCCAGATCCAGCGGAACATCAGGCGAGCACGCAGAATACGTAAACTACGCATCCACATGGTTTCATCGCTGATATTTAATAGATTGGAATAGATTAAGTCTTGAATCTGTTCAGTGCCGAGTGATCCCTGAAACTGATCAATTGCATAATCCTGATTCAATAGATCTTGATGATTGGCCAATACCTGTTCTGCATACTGACTGGCTCTTAAGGTTTTCTGCAATTGTACCGCATCCATCACTCGGTGATTCCCTCAAAACTTTTATTTAGTTATAGCAGGAGTTCAGGCCGAGTGGGAACGGTTTTAATAGAAATTTATGATTTTCAGGACTTTTCAGTATGCAGGTCTTCAAGTACCAATGCCTGATGATCATTGGTCACTTTAGGTAAATGCACAGTAAAGGTGGTTCCAGCGCCTTCTTTAGAATCTACGACAATCTGTCCATGGTTCAGGTCTACAAAACGCTTACACAGTACCAGACCCAGACCTGCGCCTTTCTCATTGTCTGTGCCTTTTAAGCTCACTGTGAGATTAGGTCTAAACAGATTTTCCATTTGCTCTTCAGTCATACCGAGACCAGTATCCTGAACAGTAATCTTGACTTGCTCACCTTCCATTTCAGCAGCCAGAATCACCTGGCCACCCTGATCAACTGGAGTAAATTTCAGCGCATTCGATACCAGGTTCTGCAAGACCGAAGTAATCATATTGATATCAGCATGCACCTTAATATCTTCAGGAACCTGGTCAATCAGCTCAATATTCTTTTTCAACGCCAGACTTTTCAGTACATCACAGACAATTTTAGTAGACTGTTTTAATTCATAGTTAATCGGATGATAAACGAAACGTCCACCCTCGGCCATCGCCCAGGTCAACAGACTTTCTAACAAGTTATACGTCGATTGAGCCGTATCATATAAATAATCAGAAATACTCTGGATACTGGATTCATCCAGAGTGTCACGTTCCTGTGCCAGCACTTCCGAGAAGCCTAACAGACCATGGAAAGGTGCACGCAGGTCATGAGCAATAATTTGGAAGAATTTGATTTTACTGAAGTTTTGTGCACATTGCTGTTCGTATAACTCTTTCAGCTGTGTATGTTCCTCATTCAGTTTAACTCGTTTTACTAAAGATTCAGCAAATTGCTGGACGATAATAATAGCTTCCTGATCAAATACTTCAGTCTGATCGTCAAAGAAAACCACCTGCCCCAAAGACTGTCCTTGGGCTGATTTCAAATTGAATGCTACGAGCCGCTGATGGACTACGCCAAGGCTGTTCACATGATCTGATAGTTCTACATATGCAGGATGATTTTGATCGATCACATCCATTTCTTGTAGATATTTAGGGATGTCCACATTCTGTGGTACGTGCAAACCGCGAAAACCGAGCGGACAGCTGTACCAGATATAGGGTTCCATATGGAATCCGATGATACAGGTCTTAACGCCGAGTACTTTACGGGCGACCTTACAGAAGGTGTCTAATAAATTGTCAGAGGTATAGACACCTAAAATGAGAGATATACGGCACGAGCTTAACTGCTCCGTATTCTGACCGATCTCTAGCAGTTTTAGTTCCATGTCTGCCTCTCTGGATGTTATGGAATATAGAATAAAAATTACAACCGACTAAATTAATACAATCAATAACAAAGATTCTATATTTAATCAACGTTAAAATCTCATTTATCGACCAAAGGATTTGTTAACTTATTTCTCTAAAGATACATTGATAGCTTCAATACCTTGATATTTAAATATTAAGAATTACTTGAGAAAATATTCCTCTTATAAAAAATTACATATAATTATTTGAAATTCCTGAATTCATTTCAAATTGTTTCAATATCATCTGAGTTCTGAAATCTGAGGAAGATAAAAACAGCTCATTTTTCTTCTGATCTTTAGGTAAATAAAAGCTTTTGAATTTTCAAATATATAGAAAATACTTATTGTCACCTTCTGAAAAAATAGATCGCCAATAATATTAATTTGCCCTAAATTTATTTCTATTTTTTAAATATTCTTAATAATCATAAAATATTGAGTGATTTAAATAGTTTATTTATGCACTAAAACCAATTTTTTACGTAATCAAAAATATTAAAAGTTTACATTTTTTTACAGTTAACAATGACTTATAGGAACATTCTTGAATTTCCATGGAAAATAAAAATTAATTAGAGTGAATAAAAAAGCGACAAAATGTCGCTTTTCTTTAATTCAGTTTACAATCAGTTATCTGAAATCAGGGCAACTTGCTGCACATAGTTAAACAGCTTTTGCTTTGAGGCTGCCACTTCTTCTTCCGGTGCCTGATTTTTTAGATCACGATGCACACGTAAATAATGCTGACGTAAGGTATGACGCTCTGTCGCATTATAGGTTTTGGTAAATTCATTAATTGCAGGATCACCATCTTTCACGATACGGTCAACCCAACGCTGCAATTGTGCTGTCTTTTTCAAACCCTGTTTCGGAGTCAGATAAGACAGAATCACGGTTTCATTTTCATTACGAAGTAATTTACCAATACGTGAAAATTGACGACGGCGTGCTTCATGTGAACTGATTTGCTGGACATCCAGCAAAGCTTCAATCAGACGTTCTTCAACGGGTAAATTTTTAATTTGTTTCGCACTCAGTTCTGCTAACTGTGCGCCTAAAGCAGCCATACGCTGAACTGCTTTTTTCTGTTCGGTTTTACTTGCGCGTCCCTCTAAAGATTCAAAGTCTTCTTCAGTTAAACTGCTCGGTCGACGTGCCACGATTAATCTGCCTCATAAAATTTTGCCGCAAACAGTGCCTGAATTTCAGATAAGGCCTTTTCCTCATCTGCACCTTCAATCACTAAGCGTAAAGTTGTTCCTTTGCCCGCACCAAGCATCAGCAAGGACATAATATTTTTGGCATCAACCAATTTGTCCGACTTGCCAATCTGGATACTGGAACGAAATTTGGTGGTAACTTCAATGAGTTTACCTGATGCACGCGCATGTAAACCTAGTTTATTAATTACGTCAACAGTCGTATCAATCATGACCAGTGCTTCATTTCTCGGTGGAGGACTTGAATAGACCATTTTGCCTCAAGCGCTTTTTTTAGTCTATCCACAATATAAACAGAACGATGCTGGCCGCCAGTACAACCAATCGAGATGGTCATATAATGACGATGACCCTCAGCAAAGGTCGGCAGCCATTTGTCTAAAAAATGATAAATATCCTGGAACATGTCTTCGACCTGATCACTTTTTTCCAGGAATTCCTGTACCGGCTGATCCAGGCCTGAATATTTACGCAGTTCCAGTTCCCAATGCGGATTCGGCAAATGACGGACGTCGAAAACATAGTCAGCATCTAAAGGAATGCCATGCTTATAGCCAAAAGATTGCAGAATCACAATCAGGTTATCAGTCTGCCCTAGCTTGTACAATAAGGTATGTTTCAGATCATGTACGCTTTTATCAGTGGTATCGATATGCACTGTAGAACGCAGCTGGATCGGCATCAGCAGGACTTTTTCTTCCTGAATACACTGATGCAGACTCTTGAAACGGGCAGCCAAAGGATGCGGACGGCGTGACGCACTAAAACGGGCAATCAGCTCCTGATCCTGCGTAGTCAGATAGATGACATCTACCGTACCATGCTGTTGCAACTGTTCAAACACATGGTCGAATTCCTGCAAATCTGCACGGGTACTACGAACATCCACCCCAAGCGCTAACTGTTCCAGATTATTTTCACAATCCAGCTTTGCCACAATTTCAGGAAGTAAGGCCAAAGGCAGATTATCAATACAGTAATAACCCAAGTCTTCAAGTACCTGCAATGCAGAAGATTTACCTGAGCCAGATTGTCCTGTCACAATTAAAATGCGCTTCATGCCTTACGATCCTTTTACTTATCCAGCTGCGTATTTGATCTGCAGATTATCAATCAGACGAGTTTTTCCTAATTTTGCCGCGATTAAAATCACGACATCCTGATTAAACTCATCAATTTTTTGCAATTCCGGTGTACGGGCTTCTACATAGTCCACTACCAGACCTGCATCTGTCAAAGTTTGACGGATACCTGCCAGTGCTTCCTCCAAAGTTTTACCTGCATGTAACTGCTGCTCAGCAGTTTTCAGACTCTGGAAAATGACTGGTGCTGTTGCACGTTCCTGCTCGCTTAGATAGCCATTACGCGAACTAAGTGCCAGACCATCTTCAGCACGAGCAATCGGCACACCAATCACTTCCAGTGGAATATTCAGGTCTTGAACAAACTGACGAATCACAGCCAGTTGCTGATAATCTTTCTGACCAAAGAAAGCATAGTTAGGCTGAACAATATTAAATAATTTGGTCACCACGACCGCTACACCATCAAAATGACCTGGACGCTGTAAGCCACATAGATCATTGGTGATACCAGATACACTGATATTGGTCAGACGTGGCTTGTTACCATACATCTGCTCTACAGTTGGGGCAAAGACAATGTCACAACCCACATCTGCCAGTAACTGCTGATCCTGCTCTAAAGTACGTGGATAATTATCAAAATCCTCATTAGGTCCGAACTGGATCGGATTAACGAAAATACTCACAACAACGACATCACACAGTTTACGCGCCTCACGCACCAGATTCAGATGCCCCTGATGCAGGTTGCCCATGGTCGGGACAAAACCAATAATTTTACGCGCAGAACGTGCAGGATTGAGCGAAGCAGATAATCCTTGGATGGTTGTTTCTGTTTTCATGTTACAACTCGACTTGGAATGTTTGTTCAGGTGCTGGGAATGAACCATCTAAAACAGCCGCATGATAGGCTTTAAATGCATCCAGAATTGCAGTCGCACCAGACTGTTCTTTCATAAAGTTACGTACAAATTTCGCGGTATGGCCAAAGGTTAGACCAAGCATGTCTTGAACGACCAATACCTGGCCATCAGTGGCTGCCCCTGCTCCAATACCAATCACTGGAATATGTGGGAAAAGTTCAGTAATTTCCTGACCCAATTGTGCAGGCACGCATTCCAGCAACAGCACTGCTGCACCGGCTTCAACCACTGCCTTACAGTCAGCAATCAGTTGATCGGCCGCTTCACGGGTACGGGCCTGTAGCTTATAGCCACCAAAGACATGCACCGACTGCGGTGTGAGACCCAAGTGAACACAGACTGGGATCCCGTTACGGGTTAGAACCTGAACGGTTTCCGCCAACCAGGCACCACCTTCCATCTTGACCATTTGTGCACCGGCCTGCATCACCGTTTTTGAGCTTTGTAATGCATCATTCAGAGTGGCATAACTCATAAATGGCAGATCAGTCATAATCAGTGCATGCTGATTGCCACGGCGTACCGCTGCGGTATGGTAAGCCATATCTTCTACAGTCACAGGCAAGGTTGAATCACGACCTTGAATCGACATACCCAAAGAGTCGCCTATCAGAATACTGTCAACTTCAGCAATTTCCATGGCTTTGGCCATACTGGCGTCATAGCAAGTCAGGCAAGAAAATTTGCGTCCTTCCGCTTTATATCGTCTTAAATCACTGAGACTGATCATGAAGATGTTCCTCTATTATTGAAGTTCTCTCGAACATGCCAATAATTAAAAATTAAATATTTGCCCAATTCGTGCGGTCAAAAACCGTTAAGGTTGATTGCTTGACGATGTCCAGGTCTTTTAATGTGTTTCCATTCAGCTGCAAGTTGGCATCAATATCCAGTAATGGCACCAATACAAAGTCACGTTCCAGCACGCCCACATGCGGTACGGTTAACCGTTCATTTTGAATCTGTTCATCACCATAAATAAGCAGATCCAGATCCAAGGTACGTTCACCCCAATGACGTAGACGCACACGCCCAGCCTCCTGTTCAAAGGCTTGCAGACGATCCAGCAGATCCAGCGGTGCCAGATCCGTAATTAACTGTACGACAGCATTAAAATAATTCGGCTGATCTTGTGGCCCCATGGGTGGGCTTTGGTACAAGTGTGAGGTTTTTACCTGCCCCAAACTTGCCAGCTTTTGCACGGCTTCAGCCAGAATCTGGCGTGAATCGCCCAGGTTACTTCCTAAACCGATATAGGTCACTGTCATTGTGTAGGCCCAAAAATAACCTGGCTTAAATCACGCTGCACCCGTTTACGCTTGGTAATTGGATGGTCTGCACCAATGTCACCGCTGGCACTGGCCGCCACATGAGAAATCGGTTTGCTACGCTCATTCTCAAATTTGGCTTTACGCGCACGACGGCTACGTGGTTCCGGCTCATTCACCAGAGGTTCAATCTCGGTTGCTACATCTTGTGCAGCCAGGCGCTGTTCCAGATGTTCTTCCTGAGAAGCCTTACGACGGCTCTTGGCACGCTGACGATTATATTGAGCAATGGCACGCTCTTTTTCATCGCTGCCCATTTGCTGATAGGCTTCCCACCAGCTTCCCATACCTTGTGCAGTTTCATCGCCTGATTTTTCACGCAGCAACAAAAAGTCAAAGCCGGCACGGAAACGTGCATGACCTGATAATGCTTCAATCTGTTGCGGTTTTGGATTGAGCAAGCGGGTTTGCATTTCCCAGACTTCACGAATGAAAGTTTCCGCAAAGCGTGGAATCACAGTACGGGTAGCCTGACGTTTCAGTACATCCAGTCCTGCTTGCGCACGTGCTTCCGCAGGCACTACCCCTTTAGACAGATAAAAATCACAGCGCTCCAGGAACGGTTGCCACAACAATACCGCATAGAAGAAAGCCGGGTTGATGGTCTTACCAATTGAAATACGCTGATCGGTATTTTTTGCTGCCAGTTCAATAAATGCAGTAATGTTTGGCTTGATATCGGCAAACAGCTGACGCCAGATGCCAAAATCGATCAGCATTGGCAACACACGATTCAAATGTCCTATAGTAAACAGCTTTTGCGATTCATCATAGAGACGGTGTGGAGACACATCACGTAGAAGCTGGGTCATTTCCGGAGTGAAAATATCCAGAATGGCTTTATCAATACTGAAATTGAGTTTGGCTGCAAAACGTAAAGTTCGCAGCATCCGGACCGGATCTTCCTCAAATCTTAGAGTCGGATCACCCAGTAAACGCAGCGTTTTGTGTTTAATATCATCTACTGCATTGCAAAAATCCAGCACGATACCTTTGCGTGGCTGGTAATACATGGCATTGATCGAAAAATCTCGACGAGCAAAATCCTGCTCAATGGTGCCCCAGTTATTATCGCGCAGGATCATCCCTGCTGCAGAGGTCACCGCTTTTTTAGGAGGCGCACGGAAAGTTGCCACTTCAACCAGTTCACGGCCCGAATAGACATGCGCCAGCTCGAAACGTCGTCCGATAATCCGACAACGCCGTCCGAACACTTCTTTAACCTGAGCTGGTGTAGCATTGGTCACTGCATCGAAATCTTTGGGATTTAAACCCAGCATCAGATCCCGGACACCACCACCTACGATATAAGCTTCATAGCCTGCCTTGGTTAAGGCATCAATCACATCGAGAATATAAGAAGGTAATTGAGCGGTTGATAAACCACATTTTGACGCGCGCAAAGTTTGCAAAAGACGCTGTCTCCTACGTCTGAACGTAAAATTCTAAGATGACGCTAATCATATCGCTTACACCGCTAAAGGGCAATTTGATTATGTCATTCTCATGGTTCAGATGGATGGCTTATTTACAATAAATTCAGCAGGGTTACAAAGCCAGTTTATCCTTGTTTTTGGCAAATAAGGCCGGCCCGATGCCTTTGATCTGTTGAATATCTTCAATTGTTTTAAATTTACCGTTTTTCTGCCGGTATTCAATGATCGCTTCCGCTTTCTTCTGCCCGATGCCATTTAACTGCTGTAACTGCTCAATACTGGCCTGATTCAGACTGATTTTATCAGCAGCTGAAGAGGCGGATAATGCAGGTTTAGCCAGATAATGATTGTTTTCAGAAACGGGGGTAGCAGCAGCAATTTTCTTCTTCAGGCGTGCATCATGCTGCTGCTGACGTACTTTCCATTCTGCATAATCGGTTGCAGTTGCATGTACTGTTCCAATTGAAGTATAGGCCAGCCAAATGCCTAGCAGGACAGTATTAATCCATGCTGGACCTATGCGATGTTGTACTTTGTTCATGAGCGGCTCTTTGTTTTAATTCTAATTTGGCCTGTTCCCAGAGCTGATCCAATTCAGCCAATGACAGGCTTTCCAGATTGAGTTGCTGTTGTTCTGCCCGATCTTCCATCAGGGCAAAGCGAGTCCGGAATTTATGGATCGTGCCCAATAATGCCATCTCGCTTGAGACACCAAGTTTACGACCAACATTCACCAGTGAAAATAAGCAGTCTCCAAATTCTTCGAGTATTTCATCGGAATTTTGTCCAGCAACGGCTTCTTTGAGTTCAGCCAGTTCTTCTTCCAGCTTGCCATAGGCACCCGCGACATCTGGAAAGTCAAAGCCGATTTTGGCGACATTTTTCTGGATCTCATCCGCCTGTTGCAGTGCAGGTGCATGCTTGGTCTCATCCAAACGTGAACGTGGCTTACCCTGTTTTTCTTTCTGCTTGATTTCTTTCCAGAGTACCGAGACATCTTCAGGACTCAGCTGTGCAAACTGTTCAGCCTGAAATACATGCGGATGACGACGAATCAGCTTATCCGTAATCGCCTGAACTACATCGTGAAAATCAAAAGCGCCCTGCTCGCTATACATTTGTGACTGAAATACGACCTGTAACAGCAAATCACCCAGTTCATCCCGCACCTCATCAGCTTGGCCAGAGCGCACTGCTGCTTCAACTTCATAGGCTTCCTCAATCGCATATTTGGTTAAAGATTCGGGAGTCTGTTGCTGATCCCATGGACATTTTTCACGTAACTCACGCATGACTTGGAGTAATTGTTCCACCGTAAAACCTCTTCTTTACCAAATAGCCGCATTATTTTGCCTGTCTCTTGCTATGCTCAAGAAAAAAAGACAATAAGGAGATCAAGCACATGCACAGTATATTGATTAGTGGTGCAGCACAAGGAATTGGTGCCGCGACAGCCAGGCTATTTTACCAGCAAGGTTATAAAGTCGGAATTTATGATATTAATCTTGAACAGGCAGAACAATTGGCCCAGCAACTCGGTGAACATGCCAAAGCTGGCTTTCTGGATGTAACCGATTATGCATCATGGGAAACTACTCTATCTGAATTCGCATCTTGGGCCGGTGAAATCAATATTCTGGTAAATAATGCCGGGATTTTATATTCCGGTCCTTTTGAAGAAACGAATATTACTAATCACCATCGCACCCTTGACGTGAATATTAAAGGCGTCCTGAATGGCTGTCATGCTGCTTTACCCTACTTAAAGCAGGCTTCCTTTGCCCGGGTCATTAACCTGTCTTCAGCATCGGCGATTTATGGCCAAGCGGATCTGGCTTCCTATGCAACCAGCAAATTTGCGGTTCGTGGTTTGACTGAAGGACTAGATATCGAATGGCAAAAATATGGCATTCGGGTATTTGATGTGATGCCGCTTTTTGTTAGCACTGCAATGGTGAAAGATATGCAGGCCGAAAGTATCAAAAAAATGGGCGTGCATCTAAAAGCTGAGGATGTAGCGCAGGATATTTTCAAACTGGCACAGCTAAAAGATTCAATTTGGCAAGTGACCCATCATCCAGTCGGATTCAAGAGTAAGTTTTTATTTCACTTATCTCGAATGAGTCCACAGTTCGTTAACCGGCTGAGTAATTTAATGATTGCCAAACAATAAGAAATATTTTGGGCTTACTCTACTTTTAAACAGCTTGATGAATCTGAATCGTTGGAAATCTTAGGCCTTTACAGGAATGCTCGCTTTGCCAGGCCACAGTGAGCATGCAACCCGCTAAGATATAGTTTTGATAGGCATAAATTCCAATTTCTGGATGTTCACAACGTCCTCCATCCTGATGTGGATGAATCTGGGTATTCAGCTCATTCAGGTTTATCCGGATTCCAAGGCCTGACGCTTTTAGGACCGCCTCTTTGGTGGTCCAGACTTTAAACCAGTATTCAGGATCGTAATCTAATGCCTGCCACTGTTTCAGCTCTTCAGGATGAAAAGCGTGTTGGGCTAGGGCTTCAAAACGTACATTTCGATTAAGTTCTTCGATATCGATCCCCAAATTCTGAATACTTTTGCTTGTTGCTAATGCATAGAAGTTTTGGCTATGGGTATGATTAAAACCAAAGTCTGGATGGGCTGGAAAATAAGGCTTGCCGTATTCGGTTGTAGTAAAGTCCTGCTGGTCAATAACACAACCTAAATGTGCAGCTAGCAACTGATTACGATAGTTATAAATTAATTGTTTACGCTGCTGAATATAGGTTTTCCGATCTAAGTCTTGTAAATGTCTAAGTCGTGGTGCCAGCGCGATCCAATCAATATGAATAATAGACTTCAAAAATAGTCGCCCTTATAAAAAATGTTACTTTTAAGGCCTTCAGTATAAATCAACCTGATTGCCTCTCTGACAAACTATAGGTAATATCTTAAAATATATTTTAATAAAACTTAAATAAAACAATAAAATATACTGTAAATCAAAATAAATAATTGAGCTTTCAAGCTATTTTTAATCGAATAAAAAATAGTTACAATCCAACTACAATTTTATACATAGAAAAACAGAGGGTCATATGTTTAAGCGAATCATACTCAGTACGACAATTGCTGCACTATCATTTTCAACACAAGCTGGCTCTTGGCTAGAAGCTGCTACTGCAGTTATGGGAGCTAGAAACGGCGCAATCATGGATCAGGCTGAAGCAAATATGGAGCGTAGCCGCGCACAGGCGAATGCTGCTGTTGCACGTGCAGACCGTGCTTATGCTTCTAATTATAATAATGCTTCAAATCAAAATAACGGTGTCTACTCAACAACATACTTAAAAGGATTAGATTGTACGGATTTGGCAGTAGAAGCGCGCAGTTTTGAACGTACCTTAGAAGCAAGTCAAAATGCACTCAACCAGGCGAATGCTCAAGCCAATAATCCTGTTTCTAAATTAGCAGGTATTGCAAGTGGTGCGCTATCTGCTTTTGCAGGTCAATCACAAACAGTTGCGCGCGCAACTGAAATTACCAATGCTTTTACTGGCAATAATAATCAAAATAATATTGCCGCGTCTCAAGCCGATGCTGACGTAGCTTTAGCTAATCTTGAAAATATCCGTATTTATCAAAAAGCAAAAAAATGCTCAATCTAAAAAATGAATAAATAAAAAAGCCTGCTTTCGCAGGCTTTTTTATTTAACTATGGCAATTAACCACGTTTAAATTTTTTCTCGGCTTTCTTGAATTTCTGTACATAACGACGGCGACGCGCAGCAGTACGTTCATCCAGCTGTGACTTGCGACCTTCAAATGGGTTTTCTGAGGTTTTAAATTCAATTTTTACTGGTGTACCTTCAAGCTTGTACACTTTACGGAATACATTTTCCAAGTAACGGCGATAATCTGCAGGTGTCTTATCTACCTTATTACCATGAACCACGATAGTCGGTGGATTCTGTCCGCCCATATGCGCATAACGCATCTTGATGCGACGACCTTGTACAGTAGGTGGTTGGTGCGCTTCAGTGGCATCATTTAGAATCTGGGTTAGCTTCGCTGGTGATACTTTCAGATGTGAAGAATCATAAGCACGGTGAATCGATGGATACATCTCACCGACCCCTGTACCATGTAGCGCAGAAATCAGGTGGATTTTCGCCCAAGGAATAAAGTCAAAACGACGCTCTACATCGAGCTTACATTGTTTACGATCATATTCGGACATGTTGTCCCATTTATTGATCGCAATCACCATGGCACGGCCAGCTTCCAGTGCATAACCGATCAGGTGTAAGTCCTGCTCTACAATCCCTTCACGCGCATCAACAACAACAACTACTACGTGCGCATCTTTCATCGCCTGTAAGGTTTTCACAATTGAGAATTTCTCAATCATTTCATCAACCTTACCTTTACGGCGTACCCCAGCGGTATCAATCAGGGTGTATTGACGACCATCACGCTCAAAAGGAATATAGATTGAGTCACGCGTCGTTCCTGGCTGGTCAAACGCTACAACACGCTCTTCACCCAATAGACGGTTTACTAGTGTCGATTTACCTACGTTTGGACGACCAATAATTGCAAGACGTAGACCAGTATTCTTGTCATGTTCTTCTGGACTTTCATCTTCAGGCACATCTTCAAGTACTTCTTCCAGCATTTGCTGTACGCCACGGCCGTGGCTAGCAGCCACTTGCATAGGCTCGCCCATACCGAGTTTATAAAACTCGACCAGAGCAGCTTCAGCATGTACGCCATCAACTTTGTTAGCTACAAGGAAAACTTTCTTGCCCAAAGTACGCAGTTCACGAGCGATCTGTTCATCAGATGCCAGTAGTCCGGCACGTGCATCGACCACAAAAATGATCATGTCGGCTTCATGGATCGCAGTTTTAGACTGCTCAGCCATGTAGGAGTCAATACCGCCTTCATTTTCACCGATACCACCAGTATCCACGACAATGAAAGATTTGTTTTGATAGATCGCATCACCATATTTACGGTCGCGTGTCAGACCAGCAAAGTCTGCCACCAATGCGTCACGGCTCTTGGTTATCTGGTTAAACAGAGTTGATTTTCCGACGTTCGGACGACCAATGAGCGCAATTACGGGTTTCATAGATTAACCTTTATTCAATATCAGGCTGTCTAAAAATGGCCTGAACATCAGAAAGTTTTGGAAGAAAAAGGGAATAGGATTAAAGCCTAAAATAAATAAAAACACGGGGCATTGAACATTCAATCACCCCGCGTAAAAAATACGGTTGGCTTATTTTAGCATAAGCCAAACAAAAATTAACGATTCTGCCAGATGCTTAATGCACCCTTGCGTGTAGAAACATAGAGCTGGTTGTCAATTACACGTAAATGACGCACTTCACCAGAAGTTTTAGCACGGCCAATAATCTGCCCTGTTGATGGATTCAGCAGGTGCAATACTCCGTCCAGATCACCTACGACAAGCTCAGTTCCGAGCATTACCGGATTGCTCAGCTGACGATTCAACAACTGATCATTTTCCCATAAAGGCTGACCAGTGGTAATTTCATAAGCACTGATTTTACCATCAGTTTGGGCAACGAAGACGCCATTGCCCACCACTTCCGGACGCTGGATACTGCTGGCATCTTCGCTCCAGATCACCTGTTGTGAAGCCAGATCAAATACAGTCACCTGACCTTGATAGCTGGTGGTCACAATAAACTGACCTGCTACGACAGGATCACCGTCAATATCGATCAAACGCTGAATGTCCGAACGACCATCCGAGATTGCAACACGGCGCTGCAATTTAGGCACACCACTTAAGGCATCGATTGCATAAATATAAGCATTTGAAGTCGCAATCAATACATTACGCACATCTAAAGGCACCGGAGCCGCCATGCCACGCAGGCTAAACTGGACATTCGGTAAATCATAGGTCCAGACCTGAGCGCCTGAAGCTACTTCGTGGGCATATACAGTACCGTCATTGGTAACAGTAATTACGCGACCTGCATGAATCAGTGAAGGCGCCAAGATGGCACCAGTCAATTGTGCAGTCCAGCGTTGTTCGCCAGTCTGCTGATCCAGTGCAATCAATTGGCCTTTGTTACTGCCAACCACCACGATCCCATCAGCGGCTTCAACGCCAGAGCTTAAAGTATCTTTGCTGACTTTTTTCTGCCACAGGCGCTGCTTGCCACTAAAAGCAGTGACTTCACCCTTAGGGTCGATCGCAAATACGACTCCGTTATCCGCATCCAGACGTAAACGTAGCGGATCAGCCTTCTCTGTTGAAGAAACACTGGTCGAAAATACAGGAACAAGTGTTTTAGTCTGACTGATTTTTGGAAGTGGATTCGGTTTTACTTCTGGTACTTTATTGGTCTTACCCGCACAGCCAGCGAGTGCAAGAGTTAAAACAGTTAAAGCACAGGTGATTTTATATGTTCTGTTCATTCAGCTTCTTCCACTTGTGTTTCTATAATTGGGCGTTCGATTTCCGGGTCATCGACCAACACGCCTACGCTTTCGAGCTTAATTTGTAAAATTTGACGTTCTTCTTTACGTTCAATCAAAGCATCCCATGCACTTTGATATACTTTTTTGGCATTTTCAATATCATTTTTGGCAACATAGATATCGCCACGTGCTTCATCGGCGGTTGCTTTAAATGCAGGTTCAGTCACTGCATCCAAAGTTTTCAGGGCTGCATCATATTTTTTCTGTGCTAATTGTGCATAAGCCAGACGCAATTTAACGACCTGAACCAGGCCTTTATCATCAACTTTAGAGTTTTCAACTTTTTGTAATGCTTTCTCAGCAGCAGCGTAATCCTGCTTGTCATAAGCCAGTTTCGCCATGACCAACTGGGTTTGAATCGCTTGAGCTGAATCTGGCGCTTCTTTGACAATCTTGTCTGCAGTTTCAGATAGCTTGGCAAAAGCATCACCATCTGCAGCCTGTGCTTCATCCATCAGTTGCTGAACCTTGGCAGTCTGCATTTGCGATTCCGCCAGGTTTTTCTTCTGCCAATATTCCCATCCGAAAAAGGCAATCAGCGCAACCAGAATCCCGATAATGATCGAAGAACCATACTTCTTCGTGAAGGATTTTAAACTTTCAAGTTGTTCATCATCAGTCATTGCGCTCATGCGATTACCTTTTTCCTAATGTTTTATCGATTATTTTGAAGAAATTTTAGTACTGAAAAATGCGACAAAGTCTGCAAATGGCACAGTAGATTGCTCTGCAGTCGCCAGCTCTTTCACCGTAAAGCTTTGTGCTTCAAGTTCACGCTCACCGATAATGGCCGCATATAAAGCACCGGCTTGATCGGCTTTTTTCATTTGCGACTTCATTGAACCTTGTGAGCCGACTTTCAGACGAATATTACTGCCTGCAGCTTCCAATTGATCACGAATCTGTTCGGCCAATACCAGTGCTTTACCTTGAGAAGCAGGATCGGCAACCAGGAATACTTCGCAATCACGTACTGGCGTATTATCTTCAACCTGTTCCAGTAGAAGCAATAAACGCTCCATCCCCATCGCGAAACCAACCGCAGGCACAGATTGATCTGCCCTGCCTTTCAATTGACCGACCAAGCCGTCATAACGACCACCGGCACACACAGTACCTTGCGAACCTAAATGAGTCGTAGTCCATTCAAATACGGTTTTGTTGTAGTAGTCCAGACCACGTACCAGTTTCTGATTGATGACAAAGCTGATACCGGCATCTGACAAATACTGTTGTAACTGGTTAAAGTGCGCCAGTGTTTCTTCACCCATAAAGTCGTGAAGTTTTGGTGCATTTTCTAGGATACTTTGAGTTTTGGCATCTTTGGAATCCAGAATACGCAGCGGATTAGTCGTCAGACGGCGCTGAGAATCTTCATCCAGATCCGCTTTATGCGCTTGCAGGAACTCTACCAGTGCCGCACGATACGCCGCACGTTCATCAGACTCGCCCAATGTATTCAGTTCGAGTTGAACTTTGTCAGCCACGCCCATACGTTTCCAAAGACGTGCTGTCATCAGAATCAATTCTGCATCTTGATCAGGCGTTGCCACACCAAATGTTTCCACGCCAAACTGGTGGAACTGACGATAACGGCCTTTTTGCGGTTTTTCATAACGGAACATCGGTCCGATATACCAGACTTTCGGGGTCGCACCACGAAGCAGGTTATGTTCCAGCATCGCACGTACACAGCCCGCTGTTCCTTCAGGACGTAAAGTCAGAGACTCAGGCGGATTACCTTTGTCTAGGAAGGTGTACATTTCTTTTTCAACGATATCTGTGGCATCACCAATCGAACGTTTAAACAGATTAGTCTGTTCAACTATCGGCAAACGGATCTGTTGATAGCCATAGGCATCCATCAGACCTGACAGATGCTGTTCAAGACGTCTCCAAGCTGGGGTTTGCGTTGGGAGAATGTCATTAAAACCTTTGATTGCGACGATTGAACTCATGATCTACTCAGAAAAACTTGTGCGAATAATTTCTTTTGATTTGGCTTCTTCAAGCTCGGAAACACGTTGACGAACCATTGATTCGATTTCATCAACCAGTTGATTGGTATCGATTAAATGGCTCTTTTCACCATTACGATACACCAGTGAGCGCGGACTTGCACCTACTACACCAATATCGGCTTCTTTGGCTTCACCCGGACCATTCACTTTACAGCCAATCACAGACACATCCATCGGAACACGGACATCTTCCAGACGTTCTTCCAGGGTCTGCATCACTTTAATCACGTTAAATTCCTGACGTGAACAGCTTGGGCAGGCAATAAAGTTAATTCCGTTAGAACGAAGACCCAGCGATTTCAGGATATCAAAACCAATCTTGATTTCTTCTTCAGGCTCGGCTGCCAGAGAAATACGCATGGTATCGCCAATGCCTTCCATCAGCAGACCGCCCAAAGCAATCGCTGATTTTACTGAACCGGTACGATACACACCCGCTTCCGTCACACCCAAGTGCAATGGATTATCAATCTGTTTAGACAGCAGACGATAGGCATCCATCGTCAAAAACACGTTTGATGCTTTGACCGATACTTTAAATTCATGGAAATTCAGACGATCCAGAATGTCGATATGACGCATCGCAGATTCCAGCAATGCTTCACCTGTTGGCTCGCCATATTTCTTTTGAATATCTTTTTCCAGTGAACCGGCATTCACGCCAATACGCATGGAAATGTCGTTATGACGTGCAGCCGCCACGACTTCACGAATCTTGGCTTCTGAACCGATATTACCCGGGTTAATACGCAAACAGTCTGCACCCAGATCAGCAACAGCCAGCGCAATCTTATAGTCGAAGTGAATATCTGCAACCAGTGGTACGTCGACTTGCTTACGGATTTCACCAAATGCAGCCGCTGCCTCCATACTTGGGACAGAGACACGCATGATATCCGCACCTGCATCTACACAACGCTGAATTTGTGCAACAGTTGCTGCGACATCGCAGGTTTCAGTATTGGTCATTGACTGAACAGTGATCGGTGCATCACCACCGACATAGACAGAACCGACACGGATTTTACGTGTTGGACGGCGCTGAATTGGATTTACGATCATGATTTCGCCCTATCTGCTCACCATTAACGTGATAAACGGAAATCTGCTTTTCCGTTAACCGTATAAGGTGACAATGCAATACTTTCATTATTTAAACTGAGTGATACTGCTGTCGCATCATCCAGTCGGATCTGGAATGGCGCTTCACCGCTCAGCTCTATAGTAGACGCTTGACGGCCAGTGGCCAGCACGTTACCGCCTGCATCTACAATATGCACAGAGGTTGGACGGCTAAAATCAAGCTTAAGCTGATCACCGGACATGGCAGCACCGGCATCCAGATTCAAAATCTCAACATCAGAAGAAGTGTCAGCAACTTCAGCATTATTTGAACTGCTTTCTGACCAGTTCTGGATCATGGCGACCAGTGCACCCAAGATCAGTACTACAACCAGTGCAATCAGGCCACGCTTTAACCATTTGCGGTTACGATCACGCTTTGAACCTGGCAATTTACCCATGATCTTGATTGGAGAATCTTTCAGAGCATGCGTTGCAACCATACCGGTATCATTGGCATAAATTTCATCAAAACGCTGAATCAGGCTAGAAGCATCGACACCGAGATATTTGGCATAGGTGCGGTAATAACCCTTAATAAAAGTCGCTTCAGGCAAGGATTTATAATCATCCTTTTCCAAGGCATTCAGGGTTTTTACCGGAATATTGAGTTCTTTGGCAACGTCTTCAAGCTCACGTTGCTGATTAATACGAATCTTGCGTAAGTACTCGCCTGGACGCTGAACATTTCCTAACGCGTTTGGAGCTACGCTCGAATTATTCGAATCTGAATTAGGATTTACTTCCATACGGCCTCAGTACTGTACTGTAATTGCAAATAACGTTGGTATTCCGAGCTTTCAGGGAACAATGCACGTAATTGATTCACCAATACCTGCATGCCTAACTGATCGCCACTGGCACGCGCAGTGCGAATGCCAATCCAGAGCGCACGGGCACTCTGGTTTTTCTGCCCCACACCACGTACAAACTGTTCATACATTTGAGTCGCGGCCGGGAACTGCTGGTTCAGATAAAAAATTTCTGCCAACTCTAACATTGATATATACGAAGCGCGATTAGCCTGTAGTGCCTGTTTGAATGATTTTTCAGCATTCACCAGATCACCCTGTTTCAGGTAAATCCGTCCCATATTCTCAAGGGCACGAAAACGCTGGTCATAACCTAAGGTTGCGCCGGCAATTTCGAACTGCTCGATCGCATCTTTATAGCGCTCAAGCTGATATAAATAGGTGCCGTAGTTATTTCGTGCCTGGGCATTTTTTGGATCTGCCGAAATTGCACGCTTGAAATAACCTTCAGCTTTTTCAAGATTGGGTTTGCTGCCTTCCTGCTGAAGCAGCACCCCCATCATCATATTGGCTTGCGAATCACGCGGATTAGTTTCCAGTGCCTGATCCAGCGCACGTTTGGCTGAATCCAGATCACCGTTTTTAAGATATTCAACCGCCAACTGAGTACGAACCTTGGTGGCTTTTTCCGGATCCTTCTGACCCAGATCTGGCGTTTGACACGCAGTTAAAACCAAAGACCCACATACTACTGAAACCAAAGCAAGTTTAGATGTCAGACTACTCAATTGGCGACCTCTTGTTATCCTTGTGAGCGCATAATCTCATTGGACTGCGCAATTTTCTTTTTCCACTGTTCCGCACGACGGGTACGGTCAGCAACTTGTCCTACCAGTTGTCCACACGCAGCGTCGATATCATCACCACGTGTCTGACGAATCGTACACACAAAACCGGCATCAGACAAAGTTTTTTGGAAAGAAATAATCCGGTTACGGCTTGAACGGCCATATGGCGCATGCGGGAACGGGTTAAATGGAATCAGGTTAATCTTGCTTGGCAGATCTTTAAGCAGCTTGATCATCTGCTGGGCATGTTCAGGTTTGTCATTTACGCCATCCAGCATTACATATTCGATAGTCACATGCTTACGCGCACTTTCATTACCATCTTTAGTGATGTAGCGCTGACAAGCGGCAATAAGCTGCTCTAGCGGATATTTTTTGTTGATTGGCACCAGTTCATTACGCAGCTCGTCATTGGTTGCGTGTAATGAAATCGCCAAAGCCACATCAATATCTTGCGCCAACTGGTCAATTTTCGGCACGACACCTGAAGTTGAAAGCGTTACGCGGCGTTTAGACATGCCATAAGCAAAATCATCCAGCATGATACGCATTGAGTTCAATACGGCATCATAGTTCAGCAATGGCTCGCCCATGCCCATCATCACCACGTTAGTCACTGAACGCTCGCGCTCAGCCACAGGCACTTCTTCCATATAGGAATAGTTGGCCATCCACAACTGACCAATAATTTCAGCTTGAGTCAGGTCACGCTGGAAACCTTGCTTACCGGTGGAACAGAATGAACAGTCCAGGGCACAGCCCACTTGTGAAGAAATACACAGGGTCTTACGTGAGCCGGTTTTGTCTTCTGCCGGAATCAGGACAGTTTCAACCAGAGAGCCATCACCATCACCGACACGGAACACCCATTTACGGGTACCGTCTTTGGAATAGTTTTTATGCACTACTTCTGGCGCTTTAATTTCACAAATCTTTTCCAGTTTTTCACGCAGCCTGCCCGAGATATTGGTCATCTCGGCAAAATCAGTCACGAAATACTGATGAATCCATTTCATCACCTGACCGGCACGGAACTTCTTCTCGCCCATATCTTCGAAGAATTTTTCCATTTGCGGACGTGACATGCCTAGTAAGTTCACTTTTTCCACAGAATTTTGCTGTGCAGGAGTGGACGGAGATTGTTGCTGTGCATCAGAAACTGCTGATGTAGCGACCACTTCAGTACTCATGTGTATACCTAAACCATGTCTAAAGATGAAAGGAGAAGCTCAATATCTGAGCAAAGAATTATTCAGAGAATAAAAAAACCAGATAAGTATAATAACACTTATCTGGTTTGAATACTGCGTATTAACGAGTACGTGGAGCAATCTCAGTTTGCGCGAAGAAGTAGTTAATTTCGCGGTCAGCAGATGCTACAGAGTCAGAACCGTGAGCAGCGTTTTCGTCGATGCTTACAGCGAAGTCTGCACGGATTGTACCAGGAGCAGCTTCTTTAGGGTTAGTCGCGCCAAGGATGTCACGGTGAGCAAGAACAGCGTTTTCGCCTTCAAGAACTGAAACAACAACTGGACCAGAAGTCATGAATGCAACTAGGTCACCGAAGAAACCACGTTCTTTGTGCTCAGCGTAGAAACCTTCAGCTTCAGCTTGAGTCAGGTGTTTCATTTTAGTCGCAACGATTTTAAGACCTGCTTTTTCGAAACGAGCAAAGATGTCACCGATGTGGTTTTTAGCAACTGCGTCTGGTTTTACGATAGATAATGTACGTTCAATAGCCATGATTGGCTCCTTAAGTCAATTGTTGAAATGAAAATTTGCCGCATTATACCGAATAATGGACTTTTTTCTGCCTTTAAACTGTAAAAAAATTGCTTTTTTCAAACTGGCAATTAACGTGCTTCGTCAATCCATGCCATTTGAATGGCTTCCAGAAGCCCTTCGGTTGATTTGGTTGGATCGTCTTCAAAATCAGGAAGTGCACATACCCAGGCATGCAGGTCGGTAAAGCGAACCCATTGCGGATCCACATCTGGATACGCTTCATATAATTCAATCGCGATATCGAGGGTATCTGTCCAACGTAAACCCATGTCTATTCCTAAGCCTATTTACTGTGATGTAGTACTTTAGCAAATCTGCAAAATTCTGCGAGTCTTTGCCGGATCATCTCGTGATTTTTTACAACATGATATTAAAAAAAGGTGCCGTAAATACAATCATGGTGGCCACCAGCGCACCCAATATGGCTCCTACCGCCACATCACTCGGATAATGCAAGCCTAAAACCATTCGAGAGATCGCCACTAAAATGGCAAACGGCAGCATCAAAAACAATAAGAAAGGTACGATATAACCCAGTACAATGGTCACCATCACTGCATGCAAGGTATGTCCCGAAGGAAAACTAAAATGATCCAGCGGATGCTCACAGAGCCGAATCACCTGATGCACCTGATAAGGACGTGGCCGTACTGTTTTGGTTTTTAATAGTTTATAAATCAGGGTTCCGACCATACTGCCAAACACCAGATAAACAATCTGTAAGGTATACATCAGGCCCTGAATCAGCCAGACGGCAATGAGCATCAAATACCAGAATACGCCATTGCCCAACCGGCTAATGATTTTGAAAAAAGCTGCAATGCGTTCTGAATGTGAAAAATGATTAAGATAAATACAGCCTTTTAAATCAATTTCTAAAAATTTTAGTTTTGCATTCTGAAATTTCATTGTAGAGCTCTTATTGTTTTATGCCCTGTATTTCAGGTTTGGTACGACTGAAAAATAGAGCTTGTTCAAATTGACGCATAAGATAATCGCCATTCACCTTTTTAGTTTGTTAATGTCCGCATCCTTCTGTAATCGTTATAAACCGCCTAATTCAGACACCTAACAGATGAATTCTTGCCACTATCCCACCCTACTCAGCCAACCTATCCGATCATGTTGCACCTGTAAATAGTACATCCATGATCATTAGCGATCACTGCTCTACCGCTGGCCATCGCCTCCTGCACTATATTTTTAACCTTTCAATCCGACCTATCCCTGAACTGTTAATAGATGATTTATGTGTACTGATATTTATTGAAATAAGTTTGGATCACCACATTCAATTCATTCTTTAGGAATAATTATCTAGCCTTTAACAAAACCTGAGAAGGATCGATTGTGCTTCGAGTATAATGCAGTTATAACACCCAAGACTTTGGTGAAAATGTATCTGTGAGCCGCTTCTTGCCTTGCTCTTACTCAAAATTTAGCTATTCCCAAGCATTCAAAAGTTAATGAGATATAACTATCTATACTTTTAAGTATGGGGCTCGGGTGTGACTGTTTTATGAATTGATTTATGGGAGCTTAGCATTTCTTACATTATCAAACTTGCTGATGCTTTATGTCTGCTCCATCTACCTTTTCAATTTCTTTACTATACTTATGCTCAACTAATAACCGATTAAATACCTGATCCATGCCAATGAATTCAACTTGTAAAATAGTTGCCATTTTTGAATATGATTTATTTTTTTGAGATAACATTTTATCTTCAAACCCCCAGTCAACCAACAAAGCTGCTCTAAGCAATAAAATTAAAATTAAAATTAAAATTAAAATTAAAATTAAAATTAAAATTAAAATTAAAATTAAAATTAAGACAGCTAACCACAAACTTAATGAAAGCCAACTACCCCACAATACATCACGATAAATAATTGTTTGGATTTGCTGCCATGAAGTTTTGGTATTTTTTAATTCGAATGCATATTGCTCAAACTCTTGATCACCTGCTCCTACTTCAGTCCAAACATAGATATGATTTTCTATATTAAAAATTCAGTTCGATCTTTCATCTTATCTTTTCATATTTATTTAAATTATTATTCGACTATATAAAAAAACCCACTCTAGTGAGTGGGTTTTCGCATTCAAATCAAATGATCCAAGAAATTAGTTTTTCTCTTTATCAACGATTTTGTTTGCTTGGATCCAAGGCATCATTGCACGCAATTTAGCACCAGTTTGTTCGATACCGTGTGCAGCGTTTTGACGACGACGAGCAGTCATAGATGGATAGTTCAATGCACCTTCTTGGATGAACATCTTCGCATATTCACCAGATTGGATACGTTTAAGCGCATTACGCATTGCTTCACGAGACTGTTCGTTAATTACTTCAACGCCAGTTACGTATTCGCCGTATTCAGCATTATTAGATACTGAGTAGTTCATGTCAGCGATACCGCCTTCGAACATCAAGTCAACGATCAGTTTAAGTTCGTGTAAACATTCGAAGTAAGCCATTTCAGGCGCATAACCAGCTTCAACCAGAGTTTCGAAGCCCATTTTAACCAGTTCAACAGCACCACCACAAAGAACCGCTTGCTCACCGAATAAGTCAGTTTCAGTTTCTTCACGGAAAGAAGTTTCGATGATACCTGTACGGCCGCCACCTACACCTGAAGCGTAAGAAAGAGCTACGTTACGTGCATTACCAGAAGCATCTTGGTGGATCGCGATTAAGTCAGGAACACCTGAACCACGTTGGTATTCAGAACGTACAGTGTGACCAGGAGCTTTAGGCGCAACCATGATTACGTCTAGGTCTTTACGTGGAACAACTTGGTTGTAAAGAACAGAGAAACCGTGAGCAAATGCTAGAGTCGCGCCTTCTTTGATGTTTGGCTCGATCACGTCGCGGTAAAGTTGAGCTTGGAACTCATCTGGAGTCAAGATCATGACTACGTCAGCTTGAGCTACAGCAGCAGGAACTTCAGCAACTTTAAGACCAGCGTTTTCAGCTTTTTTCCAAGAAGTAGAATTCGCGCGTAGACCAACAGTTACGTCAACGCCAGAATCTTTAAGGTTAAGCGCGTGTGCGTGACCTTGTGAACCATAACCAATGATTGCTACTTTCTTAGATTGGATAATAGATAAGTCGCAGTCTTTATCGTAAAAAATTTGCATTGCTGTCTCCGCTTAAATGCTTGTGTGTCCGTTTCATCAGGCAATGATCCTTGATCACATTGCCTGAAGCCCCCTTCTTATTAGAATGAGGAAATAATTAAAAAATTTAGATGGTTAGTACTTTTTCGCCGCGTGCAATACCCGACACGCCTGAACGCACCACTTCCAAAATCGTGTTTTCTGCTAATGCGTCAATAAAACCGTCGATTTTTTCAGTCGTACCTGCGATTTGAATCGTGTAAGTTGTTGGCGTTACGTCAACCACCTGGCCACGGAAAATATCGGTCGTACGTTTGATTTCATCACGGGTTGCGCCTAAAGCTTTCACTTTGATCAGCATCAATTCACGTTCAATGTGTGCACCTTCAGACAGATCCACCACTTTAACCACTTCTACCAGCTTGTTCAGCTGTTTGGTGATCTGTTCGATCTTGTGATCATCACCATACGTGGTCAAAGTCAGACGTGAAAGTGTTGGGTCTTCAGTTGGCGCAACGTTCAATGTTTCAATGTTGTAGCCGCGTTGTGAGAACAAACCTACCAAGCGAGAAAGCGCGCCTGCTTCGTTTTCTACGAGTACAGAGATAATATGTCTCATTTCGTGCGCTCCCCTTTTGCTAACCACATATCCTGCATCGATTGACCCGCAACTAGCATTGGATATACGTGTTCTGTACGGTCAACCATTACGTTAATAAATACGCACTTATCATTGATTGCCATCGCTTCTTCAAGCTTAGATTCAAGCTCGTCTGCGTGGTCAATCTGAATACCTACATGACCATAAGCTTCCATCAATTTTGCAAAGTCAGGTAAAGACTCTACATAAGAGCTAGAGTGACGGCCTTCGTAGTTCATGTCCTGCCACTGTTTCACCATACCCAAGGCACGGTTGTTCAGGCACAAAATTTTTACGTTCAAGCCATACTGCTTACAGGTAGAAAGTTCCTGGATACACATCTGAATTGATGCTTCACCGGTGATACACACTACTTGCTGATCCGGGAATGCAAGTTTCGCCGCCATTGCATATGGCAGACCTACACCCATCGTACCTAGACCACCAGAGTTAATCCATTGACGAGGACGTTTGTAGCGATAGTGCAACGCGCCGAACATCTGGTGCTGACCAACGTCAGAGGTGATGATCGCTTCACCATTGGTGACTTTGTCTAGAGCACGAACCACTTGCTGTGGCTTCATAGAACCATCAGTCGGTACATCAAACTTCAAGCCATGAACCTGACGCCATTCATCAATCTGTTTCCACCATGCCGCAATCGCTTCAGGATTTGGCTTGGACACATTCATTTGCTTCAACTGGTTCAGCATTTCGTTCAGTACAGGTTCTACTGCACCCACGATTGGAATGTGCGCCATGATGGTTTTAGAAATGGTCGCCGGATCGATGTCAATGTGAATGACTTTGGCATTCGGACAGAATTTCGCCGGGTTATTGGTTACACGGTCATCGAAACGTGCGCCTACACACAGAATCACGTCTGCATTGTGCATGGTCATGTTGGCTTCGTAAGTTCCGTGCATACCCAACATGCCGATGAATTGTGGATCATCGCCTGGGAATGCGCCAAGGCCCATCAGGGTATTGGTAACCGGGTAACCCAATAGATGTGCAAGCTCAGTTAATTGTGCTGAAGCATTGCCCTGAACCACGCCGCCGCCTGAGTAAATGACTGGGCGTTTCGCATGAATCAGTTCATCAATCGCTTTACGGATTTGACCTGAGTGACCACGATATGGTGGTTGATACGAACGCATCTTCACTTTTTCAGGATATTCGTAAGCAAATTTCTCTGCCGGGTTGGTTGCATCTTTAGGAATATCAACTACGACTGGACCTGGACGGCCAGATGACGCGATATAGAATGCTTTTTTGATAATTGAAGGAATTTCGCTGGCATGGCGAACCTGGAAGCTGTGCTTCACGATTGGGCGAGAAATACCGACCATATCAGTTTCTTGGAACGCATCCTCACCGATCAAATGGCTTGCAACCTGACCAGACAGGATCACCATTGGAATGGAATCCATATAAGCCGTTGCAATTGGAGTAACGGTATTGGTCGCGCCTGGGCCAGAAGTGACCAGCACAACACCAGTTTTACCTGTTACGCGTGAGTAAGCATCCGCCATGTGGCCGGCAGCTTGTTCGTGACGTACGAGGTAATGATTAATTTTGTCTTGTTGAAATAGCGCATCATAAATATGCAGTACTGCGCCGCCTGGATATCCAAAAACATGTTCAACGCCTTCATCCGCTAATGCGCGAACGAGCATTTCACCACCAGATAAAAGTTCCAACGTGATTCACCCTATATTATTCACTGCACAAATGGGAGGCATTTGCAGTGTTCATTCATTAACTGTCTGCACTGTTATAGCACACAAATTTCATAGTTTTCAAAGCAATAGGAATAAAAATCCGATCTACCTGCTGTTCGAGCAATACAAGATCTAAAACATGTTGGGGTAAACATATTTTGTTCGCTTTGTTCAATTTTTCGGCTAGAAAAATTGCCCATTGCATGACATGACACTTATTCGAAGGGTGATCGATCTAAGGCATATAAAACTATTGCTGCATTCTTGTGTTTTCAGCCTTTAAAGTCAAGTTTAAAAAACAGGCTATTATTGTTTATACGTCTAAAATTTGCTGCTTTTACAGGCAATTTCGACTTTAACTCTGGTTTTTAGCTTTAAAATTCTAATTTAAATTAATAAATTTCATATACTTAAAACTTTAATTTTATAAATTTTTAATATGTCTTATATAAAAAAATTGAATGAATTTTTAAGAAATTCAATGCAACTATTTATAAATAAATTTCTTTTTATATAAAATTACTCTTTTTAGGTATCAGCTCAAAACATTAAGATCACTACTGATCACAAAATTAATTGAATTAAAAATCATCTTATGGCAAAAAATTCTCTACAATAACAACCCTATTTAACCGCTTGAAATTTTCAGGACTTTTACTCATGAAAAGATCTTTCCTGACCGCATTAAGTTTTGCCACTACGTTTGTTTTAGGTGTAGCAAGCAGCTCTGCTTTAGCGATTGAATATTATAAATGGGTCGATGCCAAAGGCGTGACTCACTACACTAAAACCCCGCCTCCTAAAAATGCCAAGCACAAAAGCAAAGTAGAAACCTATGGCTGGACCAATTCCGCGCCTACTCCAGCAAGAACAACCGAAAATGAGAACCGGACCGAAACGGGTAACTCAAACTCATCTGCACCTGTGCCTGTCGTTTCTGAAAATGAGCAGCAACAGCGTGAAGCCAATGAAGCTTTACAACGTGGTCAGTCTGAGCGTGTAGCCTTCTAATCATACTCGTCTGCCAATTTAGATTTTTCCTGCAGAATACCATCCGCAAAATTCACTTTTAGGTGCATTTTGCGCTATGCTGTGCCTTATATTTTTTTTAACCGTTCTCTTGTATTACGTATATGACTACTCACATTGACTCAGAATATCAAGCCAGTGCGATTGAACCTCAAGTCCAGCAGGACTGGGAATCTCGCAAAGCCTTTAAAGTTGCCGACACTGTAGAAGGTCCACGTCGTTATATCCTCTCGATGTTCCCTTACCCAAGTGGCAAACTGCATATGGGTCATGTGCGTAACTATACCATTGGTGACGTGATCAGCCGCTTTCACCGTTTAAAAGGTGAAACTGTATTACAACCCATGGGTTGGGATGCTTTCGGTCTTCCTGCGGAAAACGCTGCAATTGCACACCAGGTCGCTCCTGCAAAATGGACTTTCGAAAATATTGATTACATGCGTAATCAGTTGAAGAAACTTGGCCTGTCTGTAGATTGGGATCGTGAATTCGCAACCTGCACACCAGAATACTATCGCTGGGAACAATGGCTATTCGTTCAGCTTTATAAAAAAGGCCTGATCTACCGTAAACTTTCTACAGTCAACTGGGACCCAGTAGACCAAACAGTTCTTGCCAATGAACAGGTTGAAAATGGTCGCGGCTGGCGTTCAGGTGCATTGGTTGAGAAACGTGATATTCCAATGTACTACTTCCGCATCACTGATTATGCGCAAGAATTACTGGACGATCTTGAAACATTAAAAGACGGCTGGCCACAACAAGTCCTGACCATGCAACGCAACTGGATTGGTCGCTCACAAGGTATGGAAATCACCTTCCCTTCAGCGAATCCAGACGTGTATGCAGACGGTTTAACTGTATTTACCACGCGTGCCGACACATTGATGGGTGTGACCTATGTTGCTGTGGCAGCAGAACATCCAATGGCGCTAAAAGCAGCTGCCCTCCAATCAGAAGCAGGCAATCCTGAACTTCAAGCATTCATCGAAGAATGCCGTATGGGTTCTGTGGCAGAAGCGGATCTTGCGACTGCCGAGAAGAAAGGCATGGCAACAGGCCTTTCTGTAAAACACCCTGTCACAGGTGAAGAAGTTCCAGTCTGGATCGCAAACTACGTACTGATGTCTTACGGTTCAGGTGCGGTGATGGCAGTGCCTTCACACGATGAACGTGACTTCGAATTTGCCAACAAATATGGCTTAACCATCAAGCAAGTCATTGATGCCAAAGGTGCAGAAGATACAGACTTTGACGCAACTCAATGGCAAGAATGGTACGGCTCTAAAGACGGTAAACTGGTTAATTCAGGCGAATTTGACGGTTTAGACTTTCAAGGCGCATTTGATGCATTCTTGGCGAAACTTGAACCACAAGGTCTTGCGAATGTAAAAGTTCAATTCCGTCTACGTGACTGGGGTGTATCTCGTCAGCGTTATTGGGGTTGTCCAATTCCAATGATCAACTGTGACAAATGTGGTCAAGTGCCGGTACCTGAAGATCAACTTCCTGTGGTACTTCCGACTGACGTTGTTCCAGACGGTTCAGGTAACCCACTGAACAAGATGCCTGAATTCTACGAAACCACTTGTCCTTGCTGTGGTGGCGATGCACGTCGTGAAACAGATACGCTCGACACCTTCGTAGAATCATCTTGGTACTATGCACGTTATGCATCTCCAGACTTTACTGATGGCATGGTAAAACCTGAAGCAGGTCAAACTTGGCTTCCTGTAAACCAATACATCGGTGGTGTTGAACACGCGATTCTGCACTTGCTCTATGCACGTTTCTTCCACAAATTGATGCGTGACGAAGGCGTGGTACAAGGTAACGAGCCGTTCACTAACTTGCTCACTCAAGGTATGGTGCTTGCGGATACTTATTACCGCGAATCTGAATCAGGCAAGAAAACCTGGTTCAACCCTGCCGACATCGAACTTGAGCGTGATGAGAAAGGTCGCATCACTTCTGCGAAATACAAAGGTGATGGTCAAGATGTCATCGTTGGCGGTCAGGAAAAAATGTCGAAATCGAAAAACAACGGTATCGACCCGCAAGCGATTATTGACCAATACGGCGCAGATACTGCACGTGTGTTCATGATGTTTGCTGCACCACCTGATCAATCACTTGAATGGTCTGATGCCGGTGTTGAAGGCGCAAACCGCTTCCTGAAACGTGTATGGCGTTTGGCAACCGGTTTCCTTGAAAAAGGTAATACCGCGACTGAGTTTAATAAAGCGAAACTCTCTACAGCTGCGCAAGATTTACGCCGTAAGACTCACGAAACCATCCAGAAAGTGGGTGATGATATCGAACGTCGTCATGCATTCAACACTGCCATTGCAGCGATGATGGAACTGTTAAATGCGAACAACAAATTTGAAGCGAAAGATGATAATGACGTTGCTGTAGCTCGTGAATCGACCACTACGCTTCTTACATTGCTTGCTCCATTTGCACCGCACTTAAGCCAGACTTTATTGGCTCAGTTTGGAATCGAGTTAACTCAAGCACAGTTCCCACAAGTGGATGAATCTGCATTGACTCGTAATACCCAAACGATTGTGGTTCAAGTGAACGGTAAGCTTCGTGGCAAACTTGAAGTGTCTGTGGATGCATCGAAAGATGACATTCTTGCTCA
Organism: Acinetobacter sp. YH12043; assembly: GCF_013419915.1. NCBI lineage: Bacteria > Pseudomonadati > Pseudomonadota > Gammaproteobacteria > Moraxellales > Moraxellaceae > Acinetobacter > Acinetobacter sp. YH12043. The sequence goes on along the minus strand of NZ_VOZD01000004.1, from coordinate 85,591 downwards.
AGCCAAAGCATTGCCAGAAGTTCAGCAATTCTTGACTGGTCCAACCAAGAAAGAAATTGTGGTGCCGAATAAGTTAGTGAACTTGGTGGTTTAATTTCCTTGAAGCCTCCTTGAGCAAGATATAAAGCACTGCTTTATATTGAAGCGCAAGAAAGGGAGGTTTGGAGGGATTTAATCTCCCCTAACCCCTCTTTAATAAAGAGGGGAATTCCCGTCCATATATAAAAAATGGGTTCTCCTCCCTTTTTTAAAGGGAGGTAGGGAGGGATTAAAAAACAATTCCAAACAAAGCCCGTTGCCAGCCAACGGGCTTTGACTTTACAATCCGGTTCAGGATTTCAAATATTTCCCCAAGGGAAAAGAGGATACTCATGCATTTAGGCAAACGTTTAGCAGCAATTGTTTTAACTTGTGGTCTAAGTGCAGGCCTCGTCGGCTGTGGCTTTCATTTAAAAGGAACCAATCCGAGTTCCGCACCTGTAGCTTACTCAGTCATGAGTCTGGCCCTCCCTGACAATACTGAAGATCTTCAGGAAAAACTGGCTGTTTACCTGGGTGCTGCTGGAGTACAGCTGAGTAATGCACCTGATGCTTATGTCTTACGTGTCCTAGATTACACCCCTCGCCGTTTAGAATTGAATGGCAAACTGGTGGAAACCTTATTGCGTCTGAATGTGACTTTCCGAATCGAAGATGCACAAGGCAATCCGGTGACTGAACCACGTACTGTGGTAGCAACTCGTACCTATCAATATGATATTGAAACCGTCAACACTGATGACCAGGAACAAAAATATTTAAACCAAGTCATTATTGATGACATTGCACAGCAAATTGCGCGTCAAATTTCATCGAATCGTTTGCCATTGGCAAAACCAGAAACTTCGACTCAACCAGCCCAATAAGACGACCCAATGAAACTTGACTACCTCCAGGCATTAAAACGTGTCAATGAAGCTCGCGGTGCCTGGGTGTTACATGGTCAGGAGCCTTTGCTGGAACAGAATCTGGTAGATGCCTTTCGTAGCAGCTGGCAAAGCCGTGAAGTTGAACGCCAGCGTTATGATATTAGCTCTGCCTCTGACTGGAAAAATGTCTTCAATGCTTTAAACAGCCTGTCATTATTTTCTAGCCAACTGGCAATTGAAGTGCATGGCAATATCAAACCGGATGCCAGCGGTCTCAAACTGTTAAAAAGCTATCTGCAGCAGGACAGTGATAACCTGCTGTTGGTGGTCATGCCGAAACAGGATGCCAGCAGCCTGAAATCCAGCTTTTTCCAGACCATTGATGCCAATGGCGTAAATGTATCGCTAGTGGCCAACTACCCAAAAGATCGTCAACAGATCCTCGGAATTGAAGCGGAAAAACTGGGAATTAAGCTGGCCAATGACGCCTGGCAATGGCTAGAGCAGCATCATGAGCACAATTTGCTGGCAGCCAAAAATAGCCTGATGCGCGTAGCAGATACCTTTGCTGAAGTAGATATTATCCAGATTGACCATCTATATGCCTGCTTGCAGGATCAGTCCCGTTACAGCACCTATGATCTGAGTGATGCCTTGCTCAATGGGAATTTGGCACAATCAATTAAGATCTTTCAGTATCTGATTGCCTCAGGTGAACCGATCAGCCTGATTTTGTGGAGTATCAGCAAAGAAATGCGTCTATTGATGCAATTATTTGAACAGCCACAAAATGCCTTACAAATCGGTATCTGGAAGACTAAAGTGAGCTTATATCAGCAAGCCTTGCGTCGTTTAAGTCCACAGCGCTTTTTAAGCTGGCCTCAGCTTTTGATCCGGATCGATGCTGCAATCAAAGGGATGTCCAGAGAGAACCCTGAACATCTGATCTTGCAGGCCATTGCTGAAATGTGCGGTCAAAGCTTGTTTGCATCTCCGAGTGCCTAACTAAAGAAACGCGCAAACCAGCCTTTGCCTTTTTTCTTCTCCTGCGTTCGCAGGTAGCTCAGCATATTGTCCCGTACTGCTTCTACATAATCCTGATCATCGTGCTGAATATGGTTGATGAGCCATTTGGACAGAAGACGATATAAATCTTTTTCAATGGACTGACCTTGCTCAAACTTCAGACGATAATCATTTAATTTTTTGACAAATAATTCATGTATGCCGCGATGTGAAGGCAAATATTGATAACTCACCTGTTCCAGCAGGTTTTCTTCAAAGCTGAAATGTGACTGGGTATAGTCAATTAAATCGTCTAAAACCTCCCGGATTTTATCGCGATCTCCGGTACTTTTGACCTGCTCTAAGGCATTTATATAGTCCAGAATCTGGCGATGTTGATGATCAATCACCTCAATCCCAATATTGTAACTTTCATTCCATTCCATCTATGAACCTCATTAATTTTCTTAGTAAAGTCGTATTATTTTCCGCTCATTAAATGATCATATTCTCTTAATGAATAAACCCATATTTTTTTTATGGAATTAGATGTTACAAACTTTATTTGCTTAAATCTATATGTAAAACATAGATTTTTTAAATTTTAGTAGAACACATCGTTCGAAAAATTAGATTAAAAATGAAAGAGGTTGGCTTTAGCGCAGAATTATTTTTACAACAAATATCATTAAAAACTTCCATGATATTGAGCAGCATTATGGCGTATTTTTACCAGCAGTTTAGTGGCCAGGTTTTTGCATGCAGTATGTCTGAGAAGTACTTTATACTCCCATGAAGTTTTAATTAATTCATCATATGATCAATATTTTTTGGATAGCTAAATCGTATAAAATTTCACCTAAAAAAGATGATTCCAATAGGAGTAGGTCAATGAATCCTTTATATAAAATCAGGTTTTATCTTATATGCTTTTTTAAACCAGGCAGTGGAAAATAGTTCTCATTTTAAATAAAAAAAATTCACGTTTTATCCTAATTTCGCTTTTATAATCAACTGTTATCCTACGACCCGAATCTGAATCCATATGCCAAAAATAAAACCTACGAAACTCATTATGGCGATTGTAATTGCCATCCTGATGGCAGTCACTGCCTGGTATTTTCTGAAACCAAAAGAGCAGCAGCCACAATACATTACAGCTGAAGTGACCCAAGGGGATATTGAAAATTCGGTACTAGCAACTGGTGTACTTGAAGCCACCAAAATGGTCAGTGTCGGTGCTCAGGTTTCGGGTCAGGTTAAAAAAATGTATGTGCAACTCGGTGATCAGGTCAAACAAGGCCAGCTAATTGCCCGAATTGACTCTGTTCGTCAGGAAAATGATTTAAAGACTGCTGAAGCCAGCATTAAAAACCAGATGGCACAGCTTGCCGTGAAACAGGCCAACCTTGCCAAGGTGGAAGCCGAGTATAAGCGTCAGCAAGCCATGTATGCCCAAGATGCAACCTCGCGTTCAGAACTGGAATCTGCATTAGCCAGCTACAAAACCGCTCAGGCAGATATCACTGCGATTAATGCACAGATTGAGCAGTCACGTTTAACCTTGGCAACCGCGAAAGAAGATCTCGGTTATACCCAAATCGTGGCACCCATGGATGGAACTATCGTAGCGATCGTGACTGAAGAAGGTCAGACTGTAAACGCCAATCAAAGCGCACCAACGATTGTGAAACTGGCACAACTGGATACCATGACGATTAAGGCTGAGATTTCCGAAGCCGATGTCATGAAAGTTCAGGAAGGCCAAACAGTGTACTTCACTACTTTGGGTAATACTGATAAGAAAATTTACGCCAAACTTCGTCAGGTTGAACCTGCACCAAATTCAATTAATACCGAAACCAATACTTCAAGCTCAACTTCAGGCTCTGCAGTGTATTACAACGCCCTGTTTGATGTACCGAATGAAGATGGCAAGCTGCGTATTGATATGACGGCGCAAGTCTATATCGTTCTTGATGAAGCACGAAATGTACTGACTGTTCCGGCGGCTGCCATTCAAGGTTCAAACCGTCCACAACGTCCGAATCGTGGTGAAGGCTCTCGCGGTGCCGTTGACCCATCTGCACGTGGTGAAGGTCAGGATCAAGCCCGTGGCGATAGTAAACGTCCGGCAGGTGACCGCCCTCCTCGCTTAGAACTTTCTGATGCTGAACGTGCCCTGGTTGAACAAGGTAAAGCTCAGCGTGCCATGGTTCGTGTATTGCAGGCAGACGGAACAGCAAAACCAACCCCTGTCCTGATTGGTCTGAATAACCGTGTAACCGCACAAGTGATCAAAGGCTTGAAACGTGGTGATCAGGTTGTGATTGCAGATGGCTCTGATACTTCTAATGACGGTGCTAAACGTGGCGGCAGTGGCCGTGGTCCTGGTGGCGCCGGCCCAATGAGAATGTAAGCATGAATCAACAACAGCAACCTCTACTCGAGGTCAAGAATCTGGTTCGTGAATTCCCTGCGGGTGAAAGCACGGTCCAGATTTTAAAAGGGGTCAATCTGGAGATTTATCCGGGCGAACTGGTCGCCATTGTCGGTCAGTCCGGTTCGGGTAAATCCACCCTGATGAATATTCTGGGCTGTCTGGATAAGCCGACCAAGGGCAGCTATAAAGTTAAAGGCCGTGAAACCCGCGAACTTGAAGCTGATGAACTAGCGCAGTTACGTCGTGAATATTTCGGCTTTATTTTCCAGCGTTATCATCTGCTCAGTGATTTAAGTGCGGCAGGTAACGTCGAAGTTCCTGCAATTTATGCCGGTGCAGATTCAGATACCCGTCACGAACGTGCTGTCAAATTACTGACTGATTTGGGCTTGGGTGAAAAAACTCAGAACCGTCCGAGTCAATTGTCTGGTGGTCAGCAGCAGCGTGTTTCGATTGCCCGTGCCCTGATGAATGGCGGTGACGTGATTCTTGCTGATGAACCGACTGGTGCACTGGATAAGAATAGCGGTATTGAAGTGATGCGGATTCTGCGTGAGCTGAATGCCAAAGGTCATACCATTATTCTGGTCACGCACGATCATAATGTGGCAAAAAATGCGACGCGCATTATCGAGATTTCAGACGGGAATATTATTTCAGATAAACCAAATGTCCCTGAAGTTGATGATGGTTTCGAGAAAGAAAATCTGGTTCGAAATGAACAGAAGAAAATCTCGAGCTGGCGTTCCGCGGTAGACCGTCTCGGTGAAGCTTTCCGTATGGCTTTATTGGCCATGAATGCACACCGGATGCGAACCTTCCTGACCATGCTCGGGATTATTATCGGGATCGCGTCGGTTGTTTCAGTCGTTGCGCTGGGTAATGGTTCACAAAAGCAGATTCTGGAAAATATCAGCAGTCTCGGGACCAATACCATTACCGTATTCCAAGGCCGGGGCTTCGGGGATAATTCACGATCCTCCCAATCTAAGACGCTAATTCCCGCTGATGCCGATGCACTGGCAGAACAGCCTTATGTGGATGGGGTCAGCCCATCGGTCAACAGCAGTGTGACTGGACGCTTCAAAGAGATCGAAGCATCGACCACTGTCAACGGCGTTAGTGAAGACTTCTTCTATGTCAAAGGTATGACCTTTAAATCAGGTCAGCCATTTGATAAAGAAAGTATCATTGAACAGGCGCAGGATGTGGTGATTGATACCAACACCCAAAATACTTTCTTTGCAGATGGCACCAATCCTGTCGGTCAGGTACTGCTCTTAGGCAGTGTACCGAGCCGGGTGATTGGCGTCATTGATGCGCAAAAAGGCATGATGGGGAATAATGATAGCCTGAATGTCTATCTACCCTACTCTACCGTCATGAGCCGTATGCTGGGTCAACCGAATGTGCGTCAGATCATTGTGCGTATTAAGGATGAATATCCAAGTGCAGCCGCGGAAAATGCCATTTTAAATCTACTGGTCCAACGCCACGGTGCGCAGGATGTGTTTACGCAAAACGCAGACAGTATCCGTGAAACGATTCAGCAAACGACCCAGACCATGACCTTGCTGATCTCGGCAATTGCAGTGATTTCACTGGTTGTCGGTGGGATCGGGGTAATGAATATTATGCTGGTTTCCGTGACTGAACGTACTCAGGAAATCGGAGTACGGATGGCGGTCGGTGCGCGCCAAAGTGACATTCTGCAGCAGTTCCTGATTGAAGCTGTTCTGGTTTGTATTCTGGGCGGTATCTTAGGCGTATTGCTGTCACTCGGTATCGGTCAGCTGATTACGCATTTTGCTGGAGGAACCTTCCAGATGGCATACTCGACCACATCGATTGTCGCGGCCTTTGTCTGCTCAAGCCTGATCGGTATTGTGTTTGGCTTTATCCCGGCACGTAATGCAGCCCGTTTGAATCCGGTCGATGCACTTTCTCGAGAATAAGGAATCTGATATGCATACTCTTACCAAACTTGCCAGTGCCCTGATTCTAGGGAGTTCATTGGTCGGCTGTGCGGCCGTGGTGAAAACGCCGTATGAACAACCTGCTGTACAGGTGCCTAACAACTTTCAAAACAGTAAAGCTGTAAGCCAGCAAATCCATGCTGATATTCTGGCAGATCAATGGTGGACTCTATTTAAAGATCCGCAATTGAATAGTCTGGTGAATGACGTACTGGCAGCCAATAGTGATCTGGCCGTAGCCGGGATTAATTTGCAGCAAGCCCGTATTCAGGCCAGACAGACACAAAGTCAGCAAGGTGTACGCATCAGTGATGCAGGACTAACCACGCGTAGAAGCTTTGATCTGGAAGATGGCAGTAGTTCATCCGGTTTTGGGGTTAATTTCCCTGGCTTAAGCTATGAACTGGATCTGTTCGGTAAATTGGCCAATCAGACTGAAGCAGCACGCTGGGAAGCCCTGGCATCTGAAGAGGACTTGCAGGCGACTGCACAAAGTCTGATTGGTACGACTGCTCAACTGTACTGGCAACTGGGTTATCTAAATGAACGTTATAGCGTGGTTCAGCAAAACCTAGCGACTGCACAGCGTACCTATGATCTGGTCAATGTCCAGTATCGCGCCGGTGCTGTATCTGGTCTCGATCTGACCCAGGCTGAACAGGCGATCCAAAGCCAGCAAGCGACCTTAAGTCAGATTGAACAGCAACGTGTGGAAACGCGTACGGCGCTGGCAGTACTCATGAATATGCCTGTGCAACAGCTTTCGATTCAGGAACCTAAACGTTTACCGAATATTACTTTACCGTCGATTGAAGCCGGCTTACCTGCTAGCCTTCTCTCCCGTCGTCCTGACTTGAGAGCCACTGAACTGCGTTTGCGTAAAGCCTTGGCCAACAAGGATGCCAATAAAGCCAGTTATTATCCTTCGATCAGTCTGACTGGCAGCCTAAGTACCGGCGTGGGCACCAGTTCATCATTGTCAGATGCACTTAAAAATCCGGTGGCGACCTTAGGTGCTGGACTCAGCCTGCCATTCCTGCAATGGAATGACATGAAGCGTGATTTGCAGGTGAATGAACTGGAATATGAAAAAGCGATTATCCAGTATCGTCAGACCATGTATGAAGCTTTTGCCGATGTAGAGAATGCCTTGTCTAATCGTACTGAACTCACCAAACAGGTTGCGTTACAACAGCGTAACGTTGAACTGGCTGAACGTACTGAACGTTTGACCGAAGTGCGTTATCGTAATGGTGCAGTAGCATTGAAAAATCTGCTGGATGCACAGGAAACTACGCGGAATGCCCGTCTATCTTTGGTGCAAACCCGACAAAGCCAATACAATGCTTATGTGACCCTGATGCAAGCTTTGGGTGGTAGCCCGATCAAACAACTACCTTAAGCAATATATTTGACTCAAAAAAGACCGCTGTTAGTCAGCGGTTTTTTTATTGAAGTTTACATATGCAGATAAGCATTTACATTGTTGAGCTGTTCAATAGAAGGCTCATGTCCTAACAGACTGCCTTTTTCTAGCCATTGACGGGCAATTGCAATATCACGTTCTACACCAATGCCTTTGGTATATAAGCGCCCCAGATGACTATAAGCATCAGCATTCACCTGCGCAGCCGCTTTACGATAGCACTGGATTGCCTGATCCAAATTGGCTTCAATGCCAATTCCTTGTTCCAAAGCCTCACCTAAAGCATTTAGTGCGAGACCATTATGCTGGCTCGCAGCCTGTTCCAGATATTTCAGTCCTAAAGCCGTATCCTGCTCCACCTTTTTGCCCTTTAAATACATTAAGCCTAATTCGGTCTGGGCTTGTGCATTGCCCAATTGAGCTGCCTGATGCAGATAACGTTTGGCCTGTTCCTCATTCAATTCAAAGACTGGATAAAAACCAGAATATGCTTGATACAGATACCAGGCAGCCTTACTTGATCCTTTCGCCACCGCCTGATTCAAATATTGAATTGCCTTTTCTCGGGTCGGCAGCGGATATTCAGGCAAGCCATAAAAACGTCCCACTATATAAATCAGATCAGCTTCAGACTGTGCTACAAGTTGCTCTTGCTGTGCAATTGCCTGAATCATTTGGGTAGCTTTAGCCGTATCTTTGGCTATACCTACTCCGTTTAAATAACAGAGTGCCAGGCCCATCTGACTGAAGCCATGATCAGGATCATTTTGCAAAGCATGTTGATAGAGTTCAAATGCTTTCTCCGGTTCATGTTCGACCAGATAGGATTCAAAATATAGTGCAGCAATCAGACTCAAGGCCTGAGAATGCTGGGTTTGTGCTGCTTCAGACCAGTAACGAAATGCCATGGTTTCATTTTTTTGCACATACCAGCCATGAAAATAAGCCAGACCGATCAGGGTTTTGGCCTGTGCATCTTTATGTTCTTTGGACTGCTGTAATAGATGCTTAAACACCCGTTGACGTTGATCAGGATCAATAGTACCGAGTAACACGCCGGCATAGTAATCATATAAACCACTCTGATCACCGAGATGAATACAGCGTTTAATGAAACTCAAAGCCTGCTGTTGATCTTTGGGCAAGATTTTGCCATTTGCATAGGCTTCGGCAATATCCTGATTGGCCGCCAAGTGGTCCTGCTGTGCTGCCAGAAACAGATAGTGAATACCCAGACTTAAATCTTGCGCTGCACCATCCGCCAAATAATATTGGGCTAACTGATACTGTGAATTGGCATGTCCCTGCTCGGCATTTTGAATTAACAGTTGCAGACGTTGCTGTTCTGCAGTGTCATGGTCAGATTCAGCCAGCTCAGTGATGCGATACTGCGCATCCAGATGACCACGCACGACCGCATGCCGATACCAGTACAAGGCTTTTTCAGGATCATTTAATTGGTATTGATGACCATCATAGATCTGGCCTAAATGATAGGCCGCATCCTCACCACCTAAACTATAAGCTTTTTCAAGAAAACTAATCGCTTTTTCTGTGCTCTGCTCACAGCCCTGTCCGTTTAAGTGCATTAGGGCCATGCCCACATAAGCCTGCGGCAATTCCTGCTGCTGGGCCAGCCCCTGATAAATTTGATAGGCACGTCCATAGTCCGGGTGATGCGGATCCGTACTTAGACGGGTTGCATACTTCAATTGAGCATCAATCTGTTCAATCCATAGATCATGATGCACGGCTTTGGCCTGATCACGTTTCACCGGATCAGGACGTTTCCACATCCAGATTGCTAAAGCCCCAATCCCCAAAACCAGCACTAGCAAAAACCACATAGCTGCTCCAAAACCAAAAGATTGTTTTTGTTATATGTATAAAAATTCATTTTAAACTTAGCATAAAAAAAAGCACAGATCGTGTGCTTTTTTTTGACTCAATCAGGCTTTAAGTCTTTTACTATCGAGCTTTTTCAATACTTCCGATACCGCAACCATGGCGAAGCTAGATGTCACTACCACTGCAGACCCATAACCACCACAGCGTAAGCCTGCGCTTGCACAAACATCTGCACTCGAGAATGGGTTATCGATAGAGTAGACACAAGTGATGCCAAATTTTTCTTTTGGCTTTTTACAGATGCCTTTAGCACGTAATTGCGCACGTAATTTTGCCAGCATTGGATCCTGTTCGGTTCTGGATAAATCGGCAACACGGATTTTTAAGGGATCCAGTTTACCGCCTGCTCCACCGGATACAATCAATGGAACCTTGTTAAAACGGCAATGCAGCATCAAGGCAAATTTCGCTTTGACGTCATCGATACAGTCCAGAATGATGTCAGGATTTCCTGACAGAATTTCTTTCACATTTTCTGGCGTCAGATAATCGTCAATCAGATTGATCTTGATGCGTGGATTAATCGAACGGCAGCGTTCTGCCATGATTTCGATTTTTTCACATCCTAGTGTCGCCGTCATAGCTGGTAACTGACGGTTAATATTCGATGCTGCGACCACATCCATATCGACCAGTGTGAGCTCACCAATCCCGGTACGTGCCAATGCTTCGACTGCCCATGAACCAACACCGCCAATTCCGATCACCATCACGTGACTGTTTTCATAATGATGAAAGCTATCGTTACCATAAATTTTGGCTACACCCGCAAAACGGCGGTCATACTCATCATCTTGAAGCAGATCAGTCATAGGTCATCAATAGCAAGAAAAACACCAGAGCATTTTAGCAAAATCATGGACACTTTACTGCCACTAAAATTCAGATACAAAATCAGTCAAAAAAGCTTTCTTGTGCCATCGTTAACACACGTAAAATCGATCAAATTACAACCATCATAAACTTCACAATATTTCAATTATTATTGTCCTAAAGGGAGCCAGATCAGCATGCTATTTAACGCCCTTTTTGCCCTGATGGTTTTCCTGTTCCTGCTCTATCTTTACGGTTTAACCTTTAAAAAGCAGAAAAATTATTATCTCAGTATCATGATCCGTATCCTGACTTTGGGATTATTTGCTTTGATTATCTTGGATCAATATGAAACCCAAACCCATCTTGCTCTGGTGCTTCTGACCTGGGTACTGTTTGAAAGCAGTGAAAACTTTTATCACAAGAAACTTTCTGCCAAGCAATAAAAAAGAAGCTTTCGCCTCTTTTTTATTTGCTCGGATTATTTATTCATAATGAAGAAATATTCACGATAATATTTCAGTTCAGCAATCGAATCACGGATATCATCCATCGCTAGATGCGAAGCATTTTTCTTCAGACCACTCATGATTTCAGGGCGCCAGCGTTTTGCCAGCTCTTTTACTGAAGATACGTCTAGATTACGGTAATGGAAATACTGTTCCAGTTCAGGCATTAAACGGTGCAGAAAGCGACGGTCCTGACAGATCGAGTTACCACACATCGGCGATACTTTTGGATTGACCCATTTTTTCAGGAATTCAATCGTTTCACGTTCTGCATCCTGAGCAGTCAATTTACTGCGGCGTACACGCTCAATCAGGCCAGACTGACCATGCTGGCGAGTATTCCACTCGTCCATCGCATTCAGGATACGGTCAGATTGATGCACAGCTAGCACGGGCCCTTCGGCAAGAATATTTAGGTTATCGTCCGTTACAATCGTGGCAACTTCAATAATCTGGTCATTATCTGTATCCAGACCTGTCATTTCCAGGTCAATCCAAATCAGGCGGCTATCCGGGGTGCTGCTCATAAATGTGCAATCTTATTAGGCTATAAAACATTTATAGTAGCAAATTTATTACGTCGATGCTGTAACTGACACCCCGCTTCATGCTATTTTTGCCATCTCGCTCCCATGGTTTTTTAGGATTTGAATGGCTTTAATACGTAAACGTCGTTTAACTGAACAACAACAACGTCGTATTCAAAAACAGCACAAAACGCGTCAGGAAGAGATCGATACCTCTCAAGACCTGGAAGGACTGGTCGTGCAGCATTATGGCCGCCAGCTTGAAGTCCAGGCCTTGTCTGTACCTGAACAGCATCCTGAAAAACCGGTCGTGGCTGAAGGTGAACCTGAGCCATTCTGGAAGCCGATTGAACTAGGGAGTGTCTGGCGCTGCCATACCCGAACTAACCTGGAATTGCTGGTAACAGGTGACCGGGTCAAATGGCAGGCTGATCCCAATACCGGACTCGGCATTATTACAGCGATTCATCCGCGCACTTCTTTGCTGACCCGTCCTGACCGTTACCACAAGGTTAAACCGGTTGCCGCCAATATTTCCCTGATTGTGATTGTGTTCGCGCCATTGCCTGAACCAGCACCGGGTTTGATTGACCGTTATCTGGTGGCTTGTGCAGATGCAGAGATTCCAGCACTTTTAGTTCTGAATAAATCCGATTTGCTCAAGGAAAATGATCCGATTCTGGATTTGCTTAAAGAATATAAAGATTTGGGTTATGAAGTGATGCAAACCCAGTCCGATGGCGATCTGACAGAACTATCCGCTCGTCTGAATGAGGAAACTGTAGCGTTTGTCGGTCAGTCTGGTGTAGGTAAAAGTACGCTGATCAATGCCATCGTCCCGGATGCTGCACAGAAAACTAATGTCATTTCTGAAAACTCGGCACTGGGTCAGCATACGACGACCTCCACACGTCTGATTTCCTTTGGCGATGGCGCTGCTCTCATCGACTCACCGGGGATTCGTGAATTTGGTCTCTGGCATCTGACCTTGGATAAAGTCCAAAGTGGTTTTCCGGAAATTGAAAACTTGCTCGGTCACTGCCAGTTCCGTAACTGCACACATAAGCATGAAAAGCAGTGTGCCTTACGTCAGGCAGCATCAACAGGGGAAATTTTGCCGCGCCGGCTGGACAGCTATTTACGTTTAATCGACGAAATTAACGAAGCGCAGCAAAAAAATTAATTTTCTTAAGGCTTAGCCCTTGAAGCGGTGATTTTGATCACCATATTTATGAGCTATACTCTTGGCAATTTTAAAATTGTAATTAGGTGAATTGTGGAACGTTGGTTCGAGTTTATGGGGAATCACCCCTTCTTGTTTGGAACACTCGCGGTACTCGTGGTTGTCTTCTTCATCATCGAAGGTCAACGTAATGGTCGCAAAATCTCTCCGCAATCGCTGGGAATTTTAGTTAAAGCAAAAAATGCCATGCTGATTGATTTACGTGATGCCAAAGACTTCCGTGAAGGTCACATCAGTGGTAGCCGTAACATTCCATATAGCCAAATTACAAAACACGTTGATGAGTTAAAAGCATCTGATCGCCCGTTGGTGTTCATTTGTAATCTTGGGCAAGTTGCAGGTTCTGCGCTTCAACAGGTAGGTCATGCAGATGCCTACCGTCTGGATGGCGGCATTACAAACTGGAAAGCTCAAGGTTTACCTTTGGTGAAAAGCAAATAATCTGCGAACAGGAGATTGATCATGGCTGAAGTTACTATCTATTCGACGACAGTATGTCCGTATTGTATCCGTGCAAAACAGCTCCTTGAGCGCAAAGGTGTTGCATTCAAAGAAATTAATTTATCGAATGAAGCCCCTGAAGTGCGTCTTGAATTGATGCAACGCACCAATCATCGTACCGTGCCACAGATTTTTATTAATGAACAATTTATCGGCGGTTTTGATCAACTTTATGCCCTAGAGCGTGAAGGCAAACTAGACGAATTATTGGCTTAATTTACTAAAACCTACCTCATATCAAGGATTAAAGAATGAGTGAAGAACAACAAGCTCAACCACAATTGGCATTAGAGCGTATTTACACTAAAGATATTTCTTTTGAAGTTCCTGGGGCACAAGTTTTTACCAAGCAATGGCAACCTGAGTTAAACATCAACCTTTCTTCTTCTGCAGAAAAAATTGATCCGACTCATTTTGAAGTGGCTTTAAAAGTTGTGGTTCAAGCAACCAATGAAGGTGATACAGCGTTTATCGTTGACGTGACTCAAGCAGGGATTTTCCTGATTGATGGCGTGGAAGAAGAGCGTCTGCCATACATTCTTGGTGCTTACTGCCCGAATATTCTGTTCCCATTCCTTCGTGAAGCGGTGAATGATATGGTCACTAAAGGTAGCTTCCCGCAATTGCTGCTTACACCAATCAACTTCGATGCTGAATTCGAAGCGAACATGCAACGTGCGCAAGCTGCTGCTGTTGAAGGTCAAGCTTAATCACTTGATCTTGAAATTAAAAAAGACCGCAATTGCGGTCTTTTTTATGGCTTATTTAAAGGCTTGATGCCCCTGCTTTTTAATCTGATCCATTTTCTCTGTCAATGTTTGTGCTTTGGCTAGCTGATTGGCTGCAACAAGTTGCTCAGCTTGTTTAATCTCTTTCAATAAGTCAGTTAACAATCCCTGATAAGCCGTAATTTTTGCATCTTTGGATTTTAGCTTTTGTAGACCTGAGGGTAAATTTTTCTGGCAGACTTCCACAGATTTTTGCATGCCTTGCAATGCTGCCCGCGCCTCTTTGCTATCCTTGGCAGATTTGAAATTTTTTAAATGATGGTCAAGTTCATGCATATTGTCATGATAGTGATTGTCTGCTGCCATGCCCGACGTGGTGATCCCCACAGTTCCCATCACAAAAATCATGCTGATTAGAAGTGTCTTAAGCATCGTTATTATCCTGTATTGTTTTTATATTAAGCATCTTAGTGGGAAAGTCCTGAAAGATAAATTATTTTGATCCAAATTCTTGTATCCCTTGTCATTAGACTTACATCATTGACGATTAGAATTAAAAATAAAAACCCCTCAATAATGAGGGGTTTTCTTTGCTGAGAATTAATCTTTTAAAGAGATTTATTCTGCATCCAGCATCAGTTCAGCACTCATACCTACTGTGTTATAACCCGCATCGACATACATGATTTCACCAGTGATCCCGTTTGCCCATGGTGAGCACAGGAACAATGCTGCATTACCGACATCTTCAATGGTCACATTGCGTTTTAGTGGTGCTACTTTTTCATTTAGGTCCAGCATTTTACGGAATGATTTAATGCCAGACGCCGCCAATGTACGAATTGGACCGGCTGAGATCGCATTCACACGGATACCTTCTGCGCCCAGGCTAGATGCCAGGTAACGTACACCTGCTTCCAAAGATGCTTTCGCCAGACCCATCACATTGTAGTTTGGCATCACACGCTCAGAACCTTGATAAGTCAGGGTTAACAGGCAGCCTTGACGTGCAGCCAGTAATGGCTTCGCAGCGCGTGCCATCGCGATAAAGCTGTACGCACTGATGTCATGGGCAATCTTGAAACCTTCACGGTCAGTCACGTCAGTGAAATCACCATCTAGGGTATGTGCTGGCGCAAAACCGATTGAATGTACGACACCATCCAGACCATCCCAGTGTTTTGCCAGTTCTACAAATGCATTGTCAATTTCTGCATCTACGGCCACATCACAAGGAAAAACCAATTCAGAACCGAATTGTGCAGCAAAATCATCTACACGTTTTTTCAGCTTTTCATTTGGATAAGTAAAAGCGAGTTCTGCACCTTCACGATGTAATGCCTGAGCAATACCAAAAGCAATTGATAATTTACTTGCAATACCTGCGATCAAGAAGCGCTTACCCGCCAATAGTCCTTGTGCCATGTGAATCTCACTCAAAATAATTTATATGCATGATGCCAAGTCTCAAGCATTTTAGAAATTGCATAATGCACCTTTTTTCACTGGATCATACATTGAAATACGCTTTCCGACCGATGTAGGGTTTTATCTTAGATCGCCAGATGTAAAGCCTGATGGGTGTTTTTCCAGAGCTGCTGTGCCAGTTCATCCTGATCCATATGCAGACTCTTGGCCAAGCCTTGCAGGACATAAGGCAGATTGGCAGGCGTATTGCGAGTCCGCTGTTCTGTCGAATGCTGGCAACATAAGGGCGTCATGTCCGGACAATCGGTTTCAAGTACCAGATGTTCCGGTCCTACCTGCTGTACCACCTGATGCAGTTTTTTGGCATTCGGATTGGTAATTTGCCCTGTTATTCCAAGCTTAAAGCCCAGTTTAATAAAGGCTTTCGCCTCTTCAATCCCGCCACCAAAGGCATGGGCAATACCACCTTGCTTAAACCGATGCTGTTTTAGAATCTGTAAAACATCGGCATGGGATTTACGGATATGCAGTAACACAGGTTTATCAAACTGCTGCGCCAGTTCCAGCTGTGCAGCAAAAAAATCCTTCTGTTTCTGAAAAAGTTCCGGCTGTTTATGCCGCTTATCAAAAGTATCCAAGCCAATTTCACCAATCGCAATACAAGGCTCTGTGTTTAATAACTGCTCCAGATCCTGTAAATGCTCTAGTTGATGCTGCTCAATATAGAATGGATGCAGGCCGGGTGCCAGATGGCTTTGTGGTGCATTGGCCAACTCATTAATAAAATGATGCGTCTGCAATAAATCCTTAAACCGGCTCTGTAAAAAACCAATTAAGACCAGATGCTCCACCCCTGCTGCTTTGGATGCATAAGCCAGCTGTTCCCGATCATGATCAAAATCGGGAACATCAAAATGGGTATGGGTATCAAATAACGAAACCATCAGCGTGCTTTGGCAGGAGTTGCAGGCTCGGCTTCTGAAGCAGCGTTCTCTGTTTGAGGCAGATATTCAGGTTTCAAAATGCCATTCAACTGTTCATAAAGAATGACCAGACGTGGCAAACCGACCACATAAGGACCAATCTCATATTCAGCATATTGCAGCGCCAGTCCCTGTTTAGACAGATAGAAATTATCCGTCAGTTTGAATTTCCAGGCCTGTTCATATTCGGCTACATCATTGGCCAGTTTAGATTCCATCACCCAGGTTTTAAAAGCCTCATAAGCTTTGGCTTCGAGCTGAGCCTTTTGTTTAGGCAGAATGATATCGTCCAGCTTAATCAGCTTTTTCTGCTCAAGATCAAAATTGTAGTAGGTTTGAGCAGAAGCGCCATGCGCACCACCCAGATAATGGGTACTGTTTAAGACCACAGTCGCGAGTGGATCACCAGACTGCAGAATTCTCGGTTTGATCATCAGGCTGATACTATGGCTGGCACTGAGTGCTTTCAACTCCTTATCCAGATTCAGGAAAGTCTGCATATGCGGCTGAATCTGCTGTTCAAGCTGCTGTTTCGGAGTTTGGACATTGGCTAATGCAGTTTGCGGTTCGGAAGCAGCGGCTTCAGCTTCACTGGCAGCCGATGCTTTCGCCGGTTCGATCGCATCAATAGACAAAATACCCTGTAGCTGCTGCAGAATCTGCTGATCTATCCATTCATCAATAAATGGCTGATTACTTTTCAATCTCTCGATAGAAATCTCAGGACAGTTTTTTCCTTCACATTCAGGCAAGGCCAGTTTCAGCTTCTCAGTATCACCGCTCAGCTTCAGCACTTCAGGCTGAGCCTGTACCACTTCAGGTGCAGCAGGTTCTTTCGGCTCTCTTTCCTTAGGCTGGCAGGCACTCAGCAAAACTGCTGATGCCAATACTGACAGACATAAAACATTCTTATAATTTGACATGCATTAACCTTTATTCAACATCATCATTTATCCTTGCAGGACCTACCTGTTAGAACATATTCTGATAAATATCCACTTTCAAGACTTGTTGTGTTTGTTCTTTGGTTAAATAGATGTCCAGTTGTTTGGCATCTTTGCTAATTTCCTGACTCCGATAATGTAGACCAATTCCTTCCTGATCAAAGAACCAGTCCGCCTGCCCCCAATACAGTTTTTTTGGAGCTTTCTGCTGGACTTCCGCATTATTGTCCTTTAACCATTTTTGGTAAGCCTGCTGCACAATTTGGTCCATCTGCAACTGCTGTTCAGGATTGATAATATCCAGAGGACTGAGTATTTTTTGCTGCAGCCGGTCAGCCACAAAAAAATAATAGCGTTCATTAACGCGGATATTTTCCTGAGTGCTGTCTACCCCAATTTGCATTAACACAAATTGATTACGCTGATAAGGAATGCGGGTATACAGCGATAACTCATAGGCCTTGTTCAGTTTGAGCTGGGCTTGCCAGGCATCTGATTTTTTTACATAGGCATTAACCGCCTGCTGCAGGCTCATATCCTGCTTTAGGCCAATTTGATCCTGAATCACTTTCGCCTGCTGCTTTTCAATAGACTGGTTTAGCCAGGAATCGGCTGTCTTTAAGGTCTGAATATCCAGATTAATACAGTTTTTGGTCTCACAAAATGGCAAGGCAATATCGGCCGATTTCTCCTGAATATTCAGGTAAGGCAAAAATTTGGCTTTTTCTTCAGGGGTGACTGCTGCAGATTTTTTTTGTTCTGTCGCTGGCTGTTTTTTTTCATTTTTATCACATGCTCCAAGTAACAAACTACAGCCAATGACTGAACCGAGCAGGATTTCCTTACTAAACTTCATGATTTTTTAGAGATATAAGTAATGAGTGGTTTAAATGTAGCACAAAATAAAACAGCTTCCGGAGAAGCTGTTTAACATTTTCCAAGCCTGAAGGCTTAGTGTTCGCGTGTATTACGGAATACGATATCTGGATAACGTTCTTGCATCAGCTGTAAATTCACCCGGCTTGGTGCAAGATAAGTCAAGTGACCACCACCATCTACAGATAACTGGTCATGGGCTTTTTTCTTGAATTCGTTGAATTTCTTCTCATCTGCACAAGACACCCAACGTACTGTATTGATGCTCACTGGCTCATAAATACAGTCCACCTTGTACTCTTCTTTCAGACGATACGCTACCACCTCGAACTGCAACACACCCACAGCACCAACAATCAGGTCATTGCTGTTTTGTGGCATGAATACCTGAGTCGCACCTTCTTCAGAAAGCTCTTTCAGACCTTTTTGCAGCTGTTTTGACTTCAATGGATCTTTGAGACGGACACGGCGGAACATTTCCGGCGCAAAGTGCGGAATACCGGTAAATTGCAGTTTTTCACCTGAAGTGAAGGTATCACCGATCTGGATGGTACCGTGGTTATGCAGACCAATAATATCGCCCGGCCATGCTTCTTCCAGATGCTGACGGTCACCGGCCAGGAAGGTCAAGGCATCACTAATGCGGATATCTTTATCGATACGCACATGCTTCATTTTCATGCCTTTTTCATACTTACCTGAACAGATTCGCATGAAAGCAATACGGTCACGGTGTTTCGGGTCCATATTGGCCTGAATCTTGAAGATAAAGCCTGTGAAACCTTCTTCATCTGCCTCTACTTTACGGTCTTGAGTCGGATGCGCTTTGGGAGGCGGTGCATATTCGCTAAATGTATCCAGAACATGGTCGACACCGAAGTTACCTAAAGCTGTACCGAACAGCACTGGAGTTTGACGGCCTGCCAGGAATTCTTCACGATCTAATGGCTCATTCGCCATTTGTACCAGTTCCAACGATTCTTCAAACGCAGCCCAAGCCAGCTCTCCGACTTTTTCACGTAAGTCTGCATGATCATAGCCATCACGAACTTCGATATCAGTAATCACTGAACCAAAACCGGCTTTATAGACATAGAACTTTTCTTCGAGCAGGTTATAGACACCTGCAAAGTCACGTCCTGTACCGAGTGGCCAGGTAATCGGCACACATTTAATTTTCAGGACATTTTCAATTTCATCCAGCAGCTCTAAAGGCTCACGGATTTCACGGTCCATTTTGTTGACGAAAGAAATGATGGGGGTGTCACGCATACGACACACTTCCATCAATTTAATGGTACGTTCCTCGACACCTTTTGCACCGTCAATCACCATCAGCGCTGAGTCTACCGCAGTGAGGGTACGGTAAGTATCTTCCGAGAAATCTTCATGTCCCGGGGTATCGAGCAGGTTAATCATCTTGTCCTTGAACGGGAACTGCATGACGGACGTGGTGATCGAAATCCCACGCTCTTTTTCCATTTCCATCCAGTCAGAAGTGGCTGCACGATCCGATTTACGGCTTTTCACCATACCTGCAACCTGAATGGCCTGACCCCATAACAGCAGTTTTTCTGTCATGGTGGTTTTACCGGCATCGGGGTGGGAAATAATGGCGAATGTACGTCGCTGAGCGACCTGTGCCGCTAACTCATCTTTAAAACTCATGGAAAATACCTACTGCAGAACCGCAGTGCTCAAGATCAAATACGATCAATATGAAAAATTGACGATATTGTAGCAGATTTCTAGAGCCAATAAGCAGCCCTATAAACTGGAGAAATCGCAGTTTCCCATTCTCTTTTCTGGTTGAACTGATATTTTTTTGGCTCGTCGATTTAACGGATTTAATTCACTACCCAATCTAGAAATTATAAATCGATAACCACATAAATTTTATAATTTACAATTGATTAGTTTAATAATAAAAAATTCTAAATAGTGATTTACCGGGTTCAAGAAACAAAGACCCTAGCTTCAAGTTGCTCGACATCCATCGGTTTACCCAGCAGATAGCCCTGCATCTGCTGACAGCCCAAACGGGTTAAAATTTCTGCCTGCTGCACAGTTTCAATTCCTTCAGCTGTCACTTTTAAACCGAGTTTAATGGCCAGCTGAATAATACTTTCAAGAATCATTTCTTCCTTGGAACCTGCACTCAGACCCTGAATAAATTCCTTGTCAATTTTCAGCTCATCGACAGGCAGGTTTTTTAAATACAGGAAGCTAGAATGCCCGGTACCAAAATCATCAATCGCCAACTGGATGCCCATTTGACGCAACTGCTGCAAAGTCCGGATACTCGAATCAATATGATGCATGGCAGTCGATTCGGTAATCTCGATCATCAAATGTTGAGGATCAATTTTATATTGATTCAGAAGTTGTTCCAGTGTGCTGATCAGATGCTTATGCTCAAACTGAACCGCAGATAAATTGACGCCGATTGGGAAAAAATCAGCATGATCAGCTTCCCAGAGCTGAATCTGTTTGCAGGCCTGCTCTAGAGCCCAGTAGCCCATCGGAATAATCAAACCGGTTTTTTCTGCTCCGGGAATAAACATATTCGGACCCAGCAAACCATGCAATGGGTGCTTCCAGCGGATTAGCGCTTCTACACCACAGATCTGCTCATCATGGGTAAATTTTGGCTGATAAACCAAGATAAATTGCTGTTCTTCTACTGCCTTATACAGATCATTGATCAGTTTACTCTGGCTTTTGCTTTCATGCTGATCGGTCGAGAAATTAAAAACAGAATAGGTATTCCGTCCCTGATACTTGGAAGTCAACATGGCGGCATCTGCATTGATCAGCAGATCCTGCAGATTCTGGCCATGCTTCGGATACATGGCGATCCCGATACTGCCCGAGATATTGATGGTCTTGCCACTGATCTGGAAACTTTCCTGAATCAGTTCCAGAATCTTTTCTGATATTTTCGAGGCCTGCTCTACTGTAGTATTTTCCAGCACCAGCAGAAATTCATCGCCACCGATACGCAGCAGTTTGGAATCATCTCCCAGAATTTGATGAATACGATAAGCCAGCTGAATCAGTAGCTGATCCCCAACGTGATGGCCAAACACATCATTCACGGCTTTAAAGCGATCCAAATCAATATATAAAAAAGCGATTTCATGCTGAGCATCTTGCTGCCGGCCAGAAAACAGCAATTGTGCATATTTGACCAGATATAAACGGTTTGGCAGTTTGGTGAGATTATCCTGAATCGCCTGATTCGCCAGCTCTTTATTGGCCAGCATCAGCTGACGGTTACGTGATTCAAAGCGTAACTCCAGCATGGCTACGCCAAATGCAGTCACCAGTACCAGACAACTAATCAGGATGACTGAAAATAGCAAGTCATAGTGGGAATGACTGATCTGGCTCAATGGATGGGCATTTTCATAAAAACTGAGTGCCGCCATTCCCGTATAATGCATCCCGACAATGGTCAACGTGAGCATACTTGCGACCACGAGCTTCATCCGGATCGTACTTTGCACTGCCTGTCGATATTTGAATGCCACCCAGAAACTGAGTCCAGCCCCACTTGTCGCAATCAGAATCGAACAGATCATTAATAAAGGGTGATAGGCAGTCACATGATTTTTAACATTCAGGCCCAGCATGCCCACATAGTGCATTCCTGACATACCCAGCCCCATCAGGACAGCCCCTAGAATCAGACGGGCACAAGGCAAAGTTTTACGGGTGGTGAGCCAGATGGCAAAGGTTGCTCCCACAAAGCCAATCACATAAGAACTTAAGGTGAGTGCAGTATCGATATCATAAGCATCAGGAAAATGAGCTGCCGTCATGCCGACATAATGCATTCCCCAGATTGCTAGCCCCAGCAAGCCACCGCTGAACAGTAAAATAAGGGTTTTCAACCTTAGCGATACATTACGAAATAGCATCTGCTCAAGCGTAAGCGTCAAATAGCAGGCAATAAATGCCACAGCCATCGATCCAATGAGCAGACTGACATCATGATGAGCATGAATCATATAAAATGTTCCATCTGGGCGATCATTTTTATTTTATTGCGCAGCTGTATTCGCACGATTCCCCGCTAAATTTACGCCCTATAAAAAATAAAATACTCTTTTCAGAGTTCATCCCGACTGCTTCAAACTTGAAGCTATATACAAAATTTATTGCAATATTTTTATCTCTTCAGTAGCTGGAGTGAAGTTTAAAATTGCCCTGAATCGATAAAATAAAAATTCAGCTTATATATTAGAAGTCTTTGAGATTTTATCAATTGATTAAATTTAATATTCCAGCTTTTTTATTCGACATAAATCACAAATTTTTCTTTTTTATTTAGTTACATAGCACTTTATATTTAATTGATATTGCATTTTATTTGCACAAAAAAACAGCCTATCGAAATAGGCTGTTTTTAGAACTTATATTACTTTATGTTAAAGTTACTGTTTTGACTGTACTTGAGCATAGTCAGCCAAGACATGTGCGGCTTCCAGCACAAAAGCTTCTTCTTCCGGTAATGCCGGACGCTCTTTGGCTTTCATTTTCGCCCGGGCTTCAACCATGGCATCCAGAGATGCCTGATAACTTTCCCAGTTTGGATAAGGTTTCAGGCCGGTTGCAGCACGGCGGGCATTTTCAGCTTCTAAAGCTTTACGCTCGATATCCAGCAACTCAGCTTTACGCTGTTCCAGATCCAGAACTACACGTTTTTGGTCTTCGACTTTTTTCATAGCCGCTGTACGCTGTTCCAGATACTTGAATTGAGGATTCTGAGCGACACGCTGTTGAGATAACTTGGCCAGTTCCGGTACATATTTTTGTACCACACCTTCACGTTTAAATGGTGCAGTTGGAATCGTATCCCACTCTAGGGCATTTTTAGCCTTACGTTCACCAAACTCTTCGTTATAGATATCGACCAGCTTGATATCCGGAATCACGCCCTTGTTTTGGGTACTACCCCCCGTCACACGGTAGAACTTACGCTGAGTCAGTGTTGCCTGACCATGTGCCAAGCTATCCAGCTGAACCTGCGCAGTTCCTTTACCTGTTGTGGTACTACCAATCACGATGCCACGTTCATAATCCTGAATTGCTGCTGAATAAATTTCACTTGCAGATGCAGAAGCCAGGTTCACCATTACTGCCAATGGACCGGCATAAGTTTGTGCACCACCATCATCATCTTCAAAGACGCTGACATTACCGTTACCATCACGAATCTGAACCACAGGACCTGACTTGATCACCTGTCCCAGCATACGTGCCACTTCTTCAAGTGAACCACCCGGGTTATTGCGCAAGTCGACAATAATACCGGCAACATTCTTCGCAGCCAGCTCTTTCAGGGCCTTATTGGTATCTTCTGATACGGAACGGTAGTCGGTACCCGCACGACGGGCACGATAGTTCAGATAGAAAGATGGAATTTCAATCACACCATATTGATATTTTTTACCATCACGCTGGATTTCAACGGTACGGGTTCTAACCCCGGCATCTTCTTCCTGAATCACATCACGTACAAGACTAACATTACGCGCCTGTCCCATGGTCGCACCCGGGCCTAATAACTTCAGCGTTACTTTGGTGCCGCGCTTACCACGAATCAGGCCAACAATTTCATTGCTCGGCCAGCCGATTACATCAACCATCTGTTCGCCGTCTTGAGCAACGCCAACAATACGGTCACCTGATTTTACCTGTCCTGATTTGCTGGCAGGCCCACCTTCTACAATGGTTTCAATCTTGGTGTAATCTTCATTACCACGTTCCGGACGAATCGACACCCCAATCCCTTCCAGCTGCAATGTAGTCTGACGGTTCAGCTCCATCGCATCTACAGGCGGGAAATAATTACTGTGCGGATCATAAGTCAGCATCATCGCATTCAGGGTTTTGTCCAGCACATCATCACTCTTGATCCGGCTGAGACGCTCTAACTGACGGGTATAACGCTTAGTCAGAGTTTGAGCAGGCGTTAAATCTTCCGGCCCAGTCAGATCCTGGCCATTTGCCAGTTCTGGATTGGCTTTGAGTGCATTCTGCTTAGCTTGCTCTTCTTCCTTACTGATCGTCAGGTTAATCAGCTGAGAAACCAGCATTTTTGACCAGTGAGCACGTTGTTCAGCCTGAGTTTTAAAGAATGGCGCTTTTTCGCGATCCGTTTCAATATATACATTCTTCTGATTCAGGTTTTGCGGTTTTTTCAGTTCTTCCAGCATAAAGGTATAGAACTGGGCTAAACGCTCACGATACTGCGCATGAATTTCATAAGGGCCAGACAAATTGCCGGCTTTCAGATTGGCACCGAAAGTAGCGCCATAGCGTTTTTTATAATCTTCTATTTCAGATGCCAGAAAAAGACTGTGATCTGCATCCAGACTATCAATATAAAAATCAAAGATACGCTGTGAAGTCTGAGCATCCAGACGCATATTCAAATAATGTTGGCGATCAACGAGAGTTGCCAGTTGTCGGGATACCAATGCCTGTTCTTGAGAAGGTTGAAGCACTGCTTTGCTGACTACTTCTTTACCATCAGCTGCAATTGCATCATTCACCACATGGGTAAAAAATAATCCGCCTGTCGCAATCGCAACTGCACAAGCTATTGTTTGAAATTTCATAAATAATTCGTACTTCCTTGGCCTCAAGACCAATTTGACCGTGTTGCTTTTCGAGCAGAACTTAAAGTATTCAGCATCTTAAACAACTTAATATGTTTATGTCGTGTAGTTTTATCATATTCTGTGCTGACAAAGTGTAGCAAATCATTGCAGAATTCAGGTATTGTTTTCCCCGAAAATTCTAAAATGGATTCCGCATATGATTGGCGCATTGATGCTCGACATCGCAGGCACTACCCTTACTCAAGAAGATATTGAACTCTTGGGTGCACCACAAGTCGGTGGTGTGATTTTATTCGGTCGCAATATTGAATCTCCTGCCCAAGTCCGCGCTTTGACTGATCATATGCGTCAGGTCCGTCCAGATATTCTGATTGCGGTGGATCAGGAAGGTGGCCGGGTACAGCGCCTGAAACAGGGCTTTACCCTGCTGCCTGCCATGGGCAAATTTGGTGAGCTTTATCAGACGGATCGTGAAAAAGCGCTGGAACTGGCCGAGAAATGTGGCTGGTTGATGGCGACTGAAGTACTGGCTGTCGGAATTGACTTCAGTTTTGCGCCTATACTGGATCTGAATGATATTAGTGATGTGATTGGCGACCGTAGCTTTGCCAGAAATATTCAGGATATTATTCCACTAGCTAGTGCTTTTCTGAAAGGTATGAAGCGTGCTGGCATGGCTTCGACCGGTAAGCATTTCCCGGGACATGGTTCGGTTAAGGCCGATTCGCATGTGGCCGCTGCCATTGATATGCGCAGCTATGAAGAAATCCAGCAAAAGGATATGCAGACTTTTATCCAGTTACAATCCCAACTGGATGCGCTTATGCCTGCCCATGTTATCTATAGTCAGGTTGATCCAAATCCAGCCGGTTTTTCAGAATTCTGGATTCAGAAAGTGTTACGTCAAGAACTTGGATTCGACGGCGTACTGTTCTCGGATGATTTAAGCATGCAGGCTGCCTGTGTGGCTGGTGGTGCCGATGCCCGTATTCAGGCGGCATTGAAAGCAGGTTGTGATATGGGGTTAGTCTGCAATGATCGCGCAGCACAGTGTATCGCACTTGAAGGCATTCAGGAGCTACCGCTGCCAAATCAGCAGCGTCTGGAACGCATGCGCGGAAAAATTGCAGAGATTCAGATCGGCACTGAACTGAATCTTGGAGATGAGTGGTGCCAGATCCGTGATGAAATCAGCCAGTTTAGAGATCAGGTTCTGTAATTTTTAAATGATCTGAATACGACAAAGGAACACGACAAGGTGTTCCTTTTTTATTATCATGTTGAAAAGACTGCTATATTGATGAGCAGCATTGAATTAAAACAACAATAAGGTCAGGACGACATGACAGAATCTCTTTCACAACACCGCCATATTTCTTTTACTGCACATTATACTGGCTATATCTGGTACAAAATGGGGATTTCACATCCGGTATTTGCCACCTCTAAAGGTAAATTCCTTGCCAAACTGGTTCATCCATTGGAGTCATGGGCTGAGCGTCATGTAGGTGGCAGTATGCGCACCACCCTGAAACAGCGTCATCAAATGATTGACGAACACTTAGGTCAGTTAATTAGTGAATATCCTCAATTACAGGTACTGGAAATTGCCAGTGGCTTATCCCCACGCAGCTGGAATTTTAGACAGAAATTTCCCGGGATTAATTATCGGGAATTGGATCTGCCCGATATGGCCAGGATCAAAACCAATGCTTTGCAGCAGATTGATCAGGATGCCCCGGAAGTATTGAGTGCCGATATTTTTAGTGCAGAACTGGCGAATATTTTTAAAGTCTTTGACCCGCAGCAACCTCTCGTTATTATTAGTGAAGGCCTGATCAATTACTTTGATCAAAAAATGCTGTTTACCTTACTCAAAGGTATTAACGAATATGGTCAAGGTTTCAGTGAAGTGCATTATCTCAGTGATATTTACCCTGAACCGGTCAAAAACAGACTGGCAAGCTTTATCTGGGCCTGTAGTCGTCTGCTAAAATTTATCTCACGCAGTGCATTCACCTTTCATTTTAAATCGCCCCAAGAACTACAGCAGTTTTTTCAGCAAGCTGGGTTTATGCGGGTGGAGGTCGAACAGCCACAACGTTATTTTGCAGAACCTCGACAGCAGAGTCCTCATTATGAACAGGATGAACATTTGGGCGATTTAGTCTGGATGATTCATGCGGTGAAAAAAAACAGCGTTTAATTACGCTGTTTTTTTATGAATTCTATTGTTTTAGATGACTGCATCGAATACTTCAGCCTGTTGAATTGCTTTCTCTTTCTGGACAAAACGTAATAAACGCTCTGCTACATCAAAACTGCCATGCTTGAACAAAGCACGTAACTGAGTGCCATCATGCTCGAAGATTAAACATTCGATCTTAAACTCCCCTTCTTCATCTTCCAAATGTAAAGCCAGATCACGTGGATATGCGGCTGCCTGATCGGTTAATCCAGGTTCCAATTCCAGCAACACCCCAAAGAAATTCATATCGATAATTTCTGCCTTGAATACCAGATCAGAATGACGATGACTTAAATAACGCTGTGGATCCTGAACCGTAATCCGCTCTTCCCCACGTCGTTCGATCTGCTGCATCTGTTCACGGGTGAACGGGATAATACCTTCGAGTTGATCAACCGGCTCATCACGCAGGAAAGTTGCAAATAGATGCATGGTTTCTTTACGGCGCTGTAACTGAGGCACATGATCTGCAGAAGCAATCTGCACATACTGCATATTTGGACATTGCAGGGCAAAATTGGCATTTTCATGCGGCAAGGTAAAGCTGTCATACTGCCCGCAAGCCACCAAAACTTTGCATTGAGGAATCGGTACATTGGTCAGTCTTAAAAGACGGTTACAGTTGA
Organism: Acinetobacter sp. YH12043; assembly: GCF_013419915.1. Taxonomy (NCBI): domain Bacteria; kingdom Pseudomonadati; phylum Pseudomonadota; class Gammaproteobacteria; order Moraxellales; family Moraxellaceae; genus Acinetobacter; species Acinetobacter sp. YH12043. The sequence goes on along the minus strand of NZ_VOZD01000004.1, from coordinate 57,867 downwards.
TGTCATAGCGGTCCTGTTCTGTCGCTGTAAACTCGGACATCTGCTTAAAGAACAGCCGTTTTGCTGTTGGTGACATGCGGGTTTCCTTTAAACGTGCATGATTGACCAGATACAGAATCACCGCTTGGCCAAATTCGTCCATGCGCTGTTCTTTCATTAAATGTAGAGATTCTTCCAGCAGCATGCGCCAGCTTTTGCGGGTTTTCTGCATTACACCCATCAAAATCATACGGTCTACCAGTTCAGGACGCTGATCTGCCAGGCAGGAAGCCACCACTGAACCTAAAGACATTCCCAGAATAGCCACCTTAGGCAGTTGCATCTGCTCCAGCCATTGGCCTAGCATCGCTGCCAGATCTTCCAGTTCAAGTGTTCCTGCAGATAAGCCGGTATCAACGTTAGTAATTTGCTGGTTGGCCCCCATGGAAGGTAAATCAATTAAAATAATAGGTCCCGCATCAAATAACTGTTCTACACAATATTTGTAAGAATTAAAGTTCTGAAAAGCTCCCCCAATAATCACCATTGGGCGCATATGCAAAGTATCAGGACGCGCAATGGCCATATACTCGATTTTCCAGCCATCGATCCATGTCGTACGTGCTGGTTGCTTGAAACTGTGCTTATCATAAAGATCAAAAAAACCGTAATGGCTATGTTGGTCCAATGCCTGGGCATCCATCTGGATAATGGAATTCATATTCCTTTCCTCCGTCCTTGCCTTATTTTTATTGTGCAAGTCATTATTTACAGATCTTATGCTTCAGGATTATTCCGATTATCCTGAACACGCATCCTGCGCTGTAGTAATTATATCAATGACATCTATGTCGCTACATTTCATTCTATACAGAGCGGCTTTTCACAAGCAACTGATTCGACAACCACTTATCTGCTTTTAAAGATAAAACAATTTCAAAATGTTTAGAAACAGTGAAAAGCTTATGATTTTTAAGTGATGGGCTTCATTGTCCGGCATCAGACTGTTAATATCAAAGTGAAATTTCTAAGTGATTGAACCGCTATGCAAGAGTCTATTGAACAATATATGCAAACGGTAGGACAGCAGGCACGCCAGGCTTCTCGCATTTTGGCTCGTGCGTCTACCCAAACTAAAAACAGCGCATTGTCAGCAATTTATACCGCTTTAGAAAACAGTCAAGCTGCTATTCTGGCTGCTAACCAGATTGATATGAATAAAGCTCACCAGAACAATCTGGATAGTGCCCTGCTTGATCGCTTAGAACTCAACCCCGCACGCTTTAAAGGTATGTTACAGGGCCTGAAAGATGTGATCAGCCTGAAAGATCCAATTGGTGAAATCACTGATATGGCTTACCGTCCTACAGGGATTCAGCTTGGCAAGATGCGTGTGCCTTTGGGCGTAGTGGGCATGATTTATGAATCACGTCCGAATGTAACTCTGGAAGCTGCTTCACTGGCATTAAAATCTGGAAATGCGATTATTCTGCGTGGCGGTTCAGAAGCTCTGGAATCTAACCAGGCCATTGCAACTGCCATCCAGCATGGCTTAAAAGTGGCAAGTTTACCTGAAGCATCAGTTCAGGTGATTAATACGACTGACCGTGCTGCAGTTGGCCAGCTGATTACTCTGACTGAATATGTCGATGTGATCGTACCGCGTGGTGGTAAAGGCTTAATTGAACGCATTACTGAAGAGGCACGTGTGCCTGTGATTAAACATCTGGACGGGAATTGCCATGTCTATGTCGAAGCACAGGCTGATCTGCTCAAAGCCCTGCCAATTGCTTTAAATGCCAAAACCCATCGTTATGGCGTATGTAATGCCATGGAAACTTTGCTGGTTGATGAGAAAGTGGCTGAAGATTTCCTGCCTCGAATTGCTGAGCTGTATCAGGAAAAACAGGTGGAACTTCGTGGTTGTCGTGAAACCCAGCGTATCTTGGGCAATCAGGTAGTCGCAGCGACAGAAGAAGACTGGTACACCGAATATCTGGGTCCGATTCTGGCAGTTAAAATCGTATCGGGTGTTGAGGAAGCCATTGAACATATCAATAAATATGGCTCGCATCATACTGATTCAATTATTACTGAGAATTACAGCATCGCTCGTGAATTTTTAGCTGGTGTAGATTCGAGTTCAGTAATGATCAATGCCTCTACCCGCTTTGCCGATGGTTTTGAATATGGCTTAGGGGCGGAAATCGGTATTTCGACGGATAAGATTCATGCCCGCGGCCCGGTTGGCCTAGAAGGCCTGACTTCTCAGAAATGGGTAGTCTTCGGTGATGGTCAGATTCGCCAGTAAATAGATAATAAAATCAGCCTTGTTCGCAAGGCTGATTTTTTATGCATTAGATGAATAAAAGATATGTTCAAGTAAATATGCAGCCTTTATAAAATTGCATATAATTTCTTCATATCCATACCTAAAAGGTAGAATAAATAAACATTATTTTTAAGAAATATAAGTTACAGTTTAATAGATCATTTTTTAGCAGTATTTTATTTATAAATGAAAACTATGAACTGATAAATTTTAATTATTATTGTCGCTATGGTCGATAATGCTTAAGTCTAATCGGCTAAAGTCTATCTAGGACAGTAAAAAAACCCATGTTAAAACATGATCACAGACCTATCTTGTGTCGCTTTTGCCAGCAGACAGGTCAACGAAATGGATGAGAATTTTAATTAGAATCGGGTAAACAATCGTGTCTAAATCAGTATTAGTTATTAATTGTGGCTCTTCTTCAATCAAGTTTGCCCTATTGCTTGAAGAACAGAATTTCCGTATTCACGGCTTAGCTGAAAACTTAGGCACAGAAAATGCCCGTATTAAAGGTGTGACTGTCGGTAATGAACCCGTCGATATTCATATTCCTTTTGCAGATCATAAAAAAGCGTTAGAAGTAGGTTTAGAGCGTCTGGCAAACTATAAGCCGGATGCGATCGGTCACCGTGTGGTACATGGTGGCAGTCTGACCAAAGCTGAACTGATTACTGACGAGATTATTGAAAAAATTCGCGAAGCAACTCCACTTGCGCCTTTACACAACCCGGCTCACCTGATCGGGATCGAAGCGACTAAACGTTTATTCCCAGACTTGCCACAAGTCGCAGTATTTGATACTGCTTTCCATCAAACCATGCCGGCACATGCTTACCGTTATGCGCTGCCTAAATTCCTTTATACTGAATATGGCGTACGTCGTTATGGTTTCCATGGTACCAGCCATGCTTATGTGTCCGATCGCGGTTCTGAACTGGCTGGTAGCTTTAAGCAAGGTGGCTGGTTAACAGCACATCTCGGTAATGGTAGTTCGACCTGTGCGGTATGGAATGGCCAAAGTGTAGATACCTCAATGGGTCTGACGCCACTTGAAGGTGTGGTGATGGGGACCCGTAGTGGTGATGTCGATCCAAGTTTGCATAGCTTCCTGGCTGCAAACCTAGGCTGGGATGTATATAAAATTGACAAGATGCTCAACAAAGAAAGTGGCTTGCTTGGTTTGTCTGACAACCTGTCTAATGACATGCGTACCCTGATTGAAGCCTCAGAACAAGGTAGTGAAGATGCGACTCTTGCGATTGAAGTATTCTGCTACCGTCTGGCGAAATCTTTAGCTGCTTTAAGCTGTGGTCTGCCACGTATTGATGGTCTGTTCTTTACCGGTGGTATTGGTGAAAACTCGGCGTATATCCGTGAAAAAACCATGGCTTATTTACCACATTTCGGTTTCAACCTGGATAAAGACGCTAATAGCAGTTTGAAACGCGGTACAGAAGGTCGGATCGATAACGGTACAGGCCCACAAATCTGGGTAGTTCCGACTGATGAAGAAGGCCGAATCGCGAAAGAAACTCATTCTGTGGTAGAGAATGAAGTGGAGCAAGCCACTGCAAAAAAGTCTGAACCTGAAGCTGCGCTTGCATAAGCAAGCCCGGTTCCCTTTTACCTAATTTCTATTATTGCGCGACTGATATTACTATGAAAACGATTTTATTGGTGCCGACCGGGGAAGGCGTCGGCTTAACTTCAGCCTGTTTAGGTTTGGTATATGCTTTAGAATGCCAAGGGGTAAAAGCAGGTTTTGTGAAACCTTTTTCACAGGAAAAAAGTCAGGAAACAGATCGCACTACAGCACTCTATCGTCATTTATCCCAAAGTGAAACCGTTGAACCGATTGCTTATGAAAGTCTGATTCAGCGCTTTAATCTGGGTGAAACAGATGAATTGCTTGAAGATGCAGTACGCCTGCATCGTGAGATTGCCAAAAATCACGACCTGATTATTGTTGAAGGTTTGGTACCAAATAGCCGCGATACCTTTGCGCCAAGCTTTAATGCGGCATTGGCGCAGGCACTCGATGCCAAAGTCATCATTGTCAGCAATGCTGATATCAACCAGCCTGAAGTGGCAGCTGAAAAAGTTGAAAGCCAATTACGTTATCTGGGTGGATCCTCTTCTACCCGTATGGCTGGCGTATTGTTTATGCGCACCAAAGGCCTACCGGAAGATTCTGCACAGATCCCGGTGACTATTGATCCTGGTTTACGCCTGATTAGTGATACCAACAAATTTATAGCAGCTATTCAGAAAACTCATGCCCATATTGGGTCTGAAAAGCTTCCAGTCATTGGTCTGGTTCCATTCAGTAATACTTTAAGTGTGCCACGTATTTCTGACCTGGCAGCGCATATTTCAGCAGACTGGGTGAACTTGGGTGAAGCAAAACAGCGCCGTGTCTTACACAGCAGTTTAATTGCGTCCAACATTGAACATGAATTGCATAAATTTGTAGCTGGCGAACTGATTATTAGTGCATCAGACCGTATTGATGTCTTGCTGGCAAGTAGCTTGGCGAGCAGCAATGGCATTCCATTGGCAGGTCTGGTACTGACTGAACATTATGAGCCAAATTCGGCTGTACTGGAGTTCTGCCAGACAGCGATTAAACATGGTCTGCCTATTCTGCATACGCCACTTAGCACTTTTGAAACTGCCCAAAGTCTGGCCAATTTAAGCAATGAAATTCCATGTGATGATACTGAACGTGCTGAACAGGTCACTCGTTTTGTGTCCAGTCATTTAAATGAAGAATGGATTGCACAGCTAATCAATGGTTCTTACAAGCCACGTCTGTCTCCTTCTGCATTCCGTCATGAACTGGTACAAAAATCGATTACTGCGAAAAAACGTATTGTGCTTCCGGAAGGTGATGAGCCACGTACCATTCAGGCGGCTGCGATCTGTCAATCTCGTGGGATTGCGCACTGTATCTTGCTGGCAAAACCGGAAGAAGTGGTGGAAGTTGCTAAAGCACGCAATATTGAATTACCGCACGATCTTGAAATTATTGATCCAGACCTGATTCGCGAGAATTATGTGGAAAAAATGGTTGAACTGCGTAAAGGCAAAATCAATGAATTGCAGGCGCGTGAACAGCTACAGGATACTGTGGTACTCGGCACCATGATGCTGGCACTTGATCAAGTGGATGGTCTGGTTTCTGGTGCAGTACATACGACTGCCAATACCGTTCGTCCTGCTTTCCAGTTGATCAAGACAGCACCTGAATATTCACTGGTTTCTTCTGTGTTCTTTATGCTGCTGCCAGATGAGGTCTATGTTTATGGTGACTGTGCGATTAATCCAGATCCGGATGCTGAACAACTGGCTGAAATTGCAATTCAGTCTGCTGACTCTGCAAAAGCCTTTGGCATTGATCCACGTATTGCCATGATTTCTTACTCTACCGGGACTTCAGGCACAGGTGCAGACGTAGAAAAAGTGGCGAAAGCGACTGAGATTGCGAAACAGCGTCGTCCTGATCTGTTGATTGATGGTCCACTGCAATACGATGCCGCTTCAGTTGAAAGTGTAGGGCGTCAGAAAGCACCAGATTCACAAGTCGCTGGTCGTGCCAATGTGTTTATCTTCCCTGATCTAAATACTGGTAACACCACTTATAAAGCGGTACAACGTGCGGCAAATGTCGTGAGTGTCGGTCCGATGCTGCAAGGCTTGAACAAGCCGGTGAATGACCTGTCACGTGGTGCGCTGGTCGATGACATTGTATTTACTATAGCCTTAACTGCGATTCAGGCAGATCAGCAAGCTAGTTAATTTTCTTTACTTACTCTACAACCATCCGGTCAAAAGATCGGGTGGTTTTTTTATTGATCTATTTATAAGTTTTCTCAGTAATCATTAGGCGTTCTATCATCTACAGATCGTCTAGCTCAAAAAATTATGCAGCTTCGTAATCCGCGCTATGAGTAAATAAAACTAAAATAAAAAGATTGATGATACAAAATAAATGCCAGCCGAACAGGCTGGCATTTACCACTTTAACAGATCAGAGTGCCTATTTAAGCTTGCATCCAGTTTGACTATTTAAGCCAAACCAGAACAAGTCAGGCAACGATCATGCTTATACCGTGGTCCATTCTTTGTGCACATCTTCTGCTGTTTTATTCAAGATCACGCTGTCATCTTTCACTTCGCTTACCCAGCTGACCGGAATCAGATGATGCTCATTATTCTCGTCATCACTTCTTGTCAATTTAATCTTGTCCTGACCTTCTAAATGATCCACTTTACCAACTTGAGTACCATCTGAAGCAATTACTGAAGCATGTTCTTTGATGTCATTTGTATTAAAGTTACTCATTCCAATTGCCCTATTTATAGAAGTTGAGAGACCTCAGTCTAAGCCCTAAAAAATTGGCTGTGTGTAAGGGTTTTCAGGCTTTGGGTTTTTCTGGGTTAATAATGTAATGAAGAAAAATAACTGTGTCACAGGCGTGTTGTGGCAAGGCCAAGATGATTGAAATATTGTTTTTTTATTAAGGTAATTTGAAGATTTGAAGATTTGAAGATTTGAAGATTTGAAGATTTGAAGATTTGAAGATTTGAAGATTTGAAGATTTGAAGATTTGAAGATTTGAAGATTTGAAGATAGGCTAATTTTTTAGCTCTTAAAATGTAAAAAAGAAGATAAAGCTTAAGCTTGATCTTCTTTCTGGCCGTAGAACCAAGTAGCAGCGATATAAAGACTAAAAGCAATTACCATCAATACACTAGTCAGGGTCATAAAGAAAACTCATCATTCATTTGATAAGCGCATTATGTAAAAGTTTTATGACAGTTATATGACAATGATGAAATTTTCATAATTTTAATTAATTAATAAAAATCATATATTTAGAATATATTTAATTATATTCCAATAAATTTTAAGCTGAAATATGACAGTAAATATGACAAATACCTGTCATTTTTAACCAATCTTTCAGCCAAAGTAATTTTCCTTATTGCTTAAACTATAAACTTTTGGCCAATGTCCCTGCAAAACGCCCACAACCGGATTCATTTGTCTTATAATTTAGCCCGCTAGCTAACAGCCCGCTCAAGAGATATTTGTATGACAACTATTATCAAGCAAGATGACTTGATCACATCGGTTAAAGATGCGCTTCAGTTCATTTCTTACTATCATCCACAAGACTTCATCCAAGCGATGAGCCGTGCGTACGACCGTGAAGAGAACAAAGCTGCGAAAGATGCGATCGCGCAAATCTTAATTAACTCACGCATGTGTGCAGAAGGCCACCGCCCTATCTGCCAGGATACTGGTATCGTCAACGTATTTGTTGAAGTGGGCATGGACGTTAAATTTGATTTAACCATGAGCCTGGACGATGCGATCAACGAAGGTGTACGTCAAGGTTATCTTGAAAACTCTAACGTACTTCGTGCATCTGTACTGGCTGACCCTGCTTTTGGCCGTAAGAACACCAAAGACAACACGCCTGCTGTGATCTATCACAAACTTGTTCCAGGTAACAAAGTAGACATCACTGTTGCTGCTAAGGGTGGCGGTTCAGAAAACAAATCTAAACTGGCAATGTTGAACCCGTCTGACTCAATCGTGGACTGGGTATTAAAAACTGTTCCAACTATGGGTGCAGGCTGGTGTCCTCCTGGTATGCTGGGTATCGGTATTGGTGGTACTGCTGAAAAAGCCATGATGCTTGCAAAAGAAGCATTGATGGAAGAGATCAACATGGACGAATTGCTTCGTCGTGGCCCACAAAACAAACTTGAAGAACTTCGTATCGAAATCTTCGAGAAAGTAAACGCATTGGGCATTGGTGCTCAAGGTCTTGGTGGTTTAACCACTGTTCTAGACATCAAGATCAAAGATTACCCTTGTCACGCTGCGGGCAAACCAGTCGGCATGATCCCGAACTGTGCTGCAACCCGTCACGCACACTTCACACTTGATGGTTCAGGCGTTGCGCATATTCAAGCACCAAGCCTTGAAGACTACCCATCAGTCACTTGGGATTCTTCATCTTCTAAACGTGTTGACCTAGACAACATCACTCAAGAAGAAATGAACTCTTGGAAACCAGGTGATACGCTGCTTCTAAACGGTACAATCTATACTGGCCGTGATGCTGCACACAAACGTATGGTAGACATGCTGAACAACGGTGAAGAACTCCCTGTTGATCTAAAAGGCAAATTCATCTACTACGTAGGTCCTGTTGATCCAGTGGGTGACGAAGTTGTAGGTCCTGCAGGTCCAACAACTGCAACTCGTATGGATAAATTCACTCGTCAGGTATTAGAAGCAACTGGTCTTTATGGCATGATCGGTAAAGCGGACCGTGGTCCTGCTGCTGTTGAAGCAATTAAAGACAACAAAGCGACTTACCTCATGGCGGTTGGTGGTGCTGCATACCTCGTATCTAAAGCAATCCGTGAAGCTGAAGTGGTTGCATTTGCTGATTTGGGCATGGAAGCGATCTACAAGTTTGTAGTGAAAGATATGCCTGTATCTGTAGCAGTTGACGTAAATGGTACATCTGTACACGCGACTGCTCCAAAAATCTGGCAAGCAAAAATTGGCAAAATTCCAGTAGTTGACGCTGCTGCGGGTTAATTTAAGCTATATAAAAAAGCACCCTTAATGGGTGCTTTTTTATTGGAATTTTAAAATTAATTACCAGGTTCTTGGATCCCAGAGTTTAAACGGTGTGGTTAACTGTACATCTGTAGATGGATCATATTCAGTTGCCTTAATTTTCTGAGCTTTCTTGCGGATTTTCCCAGTTTCCTGATCCTGTGCAAAAAAGTTAAAACTGTCCGATTTTAACTGGGTAAAAGCAATTTCATTGAGGCCCACACTGCTCGGCATCAGCATCAGAGGTCCCGGAACACTACGACGGGTGCTTAGATTTTCTTCATCATACTTAATAAAATAGGATTGACCCGCTTCTACGGTAAAGTCCAGATATTTAGGTTTCTGGAAGTGCAAAGCACCTAAAGGACGGCTGGTACTCAAGCGATAAGTGCCTGCAGGTAACTCAATCCAGTAATGATGATTATGCAATAAACTCGGAATACGATGCTGATTGATAAATAGGCTGGCAGCGACAATTTCCTGACGGTTCCATTTGGAATCCGGGCGGTATAAATAAACAATTGCTGCATCCTCATGCTGAGGTTTAACTGCCTGAAAATGATTGCCCTGTTTCTGGTTGACCCAGCCGCCAATTGTAAACATCCCCACCCGATGCTGTTCGACGAAGCCTGGTTTTTTTTCAAGATCAATATTTTTTAAAGTGCTGAGTGGCTGTGTAGGCTCAACTACGGCTTTTTTACCGTGACAACCCATCAGCGCCAAACTGCCGATGAGCACCATTGCGACTCCACGCATGCTTATCCCTCACTGCGTCTTTATTCTTGTATGCAAGTGCTTTGCGATATATTTTTATAGCTTTCGGCGTCCACGCCTAGATGTTGAGATTAGCATCTGCTTTTATCTTTTGGAAATAAAAAACGTGCGAAAACACGGGGTTTTCGCACGTTTCTGACGAATAGCAATCAAGCAGATTTGCTATTCACCACCTTTAAATCAACTTTTGCCGCTGTTTCTGGCTCATCATGTGGTTGACGTTCAGCACGAAATTCTGGTGCAGCTTCACCATTAATGACAGCTTCATTCACCACCACGGTGCCTACATCGCTACGACTCGGCAGGTCATACATGGTTTCTAGCAATGAATTTTCCAGAATCGAACGCAGGCCACGCGCACCAGTATTACGTTCCAGTGCTTTTTTCGCAACGGCACGTAGTGCTGAATCTTCAAAGACCAAGTCCACATTTTCCATCTCAAACAAATGTTTATATTGACGAGTTAATGCATTCTTCGGCTCAGTCAGAATCTGCATTAAAGCTTCTTCATCGAGCTCATCCAAAGTCGCAATCACGGGTAAACGACCAATGAATTCTGGAATCAGACCAAATTTCACTAAGTCAGTCGCTTCGACCTGACGGAACAATTCAGACAACTTTTTGCTTTCGTCTTTATTACGGACTTCTGCAGTAAAGCCAATACCACCTTTCTCCTGACGCTGCTGTACGATTTTCTCAAGACCTGAGAATGCACCGCCACAGATGAACAGGATATTCGAGGTATCAATCTGAATGAATTCCTGCTGCGGGTGCTTACGACCACCTTGTGGTGGAATTGAAGCAACCGTACCTTCGATCATTTTCAGCAAGGCTTGCTGTACGCCTTCACCTGATACATCACGAGTAATGGATGGGTTTTCAGATTTACGGGTAATCTTGTCGATTTCATCGATATAGATAATGCCCTTTTGCGCTTTTTCGACATCGTAATCAGCTTTTTGCAAAAGCTTTTGTACAATGTTTTCAACATCTTCACCCACATAACCCGCTTCAGTTAGGGTTGTTGCATCTGCCATGGCAAATGGAACGTCCAGAAGACGGGCAAGGGTTTGTGCCAGCAAGGTTTTACCTGAACCGGTCGGACCGACCAGCAGGATATTACTTTTGGCAATTTCAACGGAATCATCTGCTTTCTTACCATTGGTCTGTACTTTCAGACGTTTGTAATGGTTGTATACGGCCACAGATAATGTCTTTTTCGCTACGTCCTGACCAATCACATATTGATCGAGCGCCGCACGGATTTCATGCGGTTTCGGTAAAGGACGGTTCGCCCAGTCATTGGTTTCGACCTGTTGACTGGTTTGAACCAAATCTAAGCATACGTCCACACATTCATTACAAATGTATGCGTCCTCGCCTGCAATCAGCTTTCCGACTTCAGACTGCGTTTTACCGCAAAATGAACAATGCTTTTGTCCTTGAGGATGTTCGGACATATTTACTCCAATATCTCAATCTCTAAAACTTATGGACGTTTCGTTAGAACTTCATCCACAAGACCGTATTCTTTCGCTTGCTGAGCAGTCATGAAGTTGTCACGGTCTGTATCGCGTGCCACTTTTTCATAGTCCTGACCGCTATGTTCAGCCATTAAACGGTTTAAACGTTCTTTAATGAACAGAATTTCACGTGCGTGAATTTCAATATCTGATGCCTGGCCTTTGAAACCACCCAAAGGCTGGTGAATCATGACACGTGCATTTTCAAGGCAGTAACGTTTGCCTTTAGTTCCTGCATTGAGCAGGAATGCACCCATTGATGCTGCCTGACCCATACAGTAAGTCACAACATCCGGTTTAATAAACTGCATGGTATCGTAGATCGCCATGCCAGCAGTCACCGAACCACCCGGTGAGTTGATATATAAATGAATATCTTTATCTGGGTTCTCAGCTTCTAAAAACAACATTTGCGCAACGATCAGGTTGGCCATATTGTCTTCAACTTCACCTGTCAGAAAAATTACCCGCTCACGTAAAAGGCGTGAATAAATATCAAAAGAACGCTCACCACGAGAGGATTGTTCTACCACCATTGGCACTAAAGCGTTTTCAATCGTTGGAACATACATAGGTTTATTTATTCCTAAATTTTTGTGACTTAATCCATAATCACAATATGAGGGATAATCAATGAAATTGCAAAATAATCGCGAATAATTCCATCATATTTTTTGCATTAGTTTTGTGAAAATCAGATATGTCAAGAAATTACTAATATGAAAAAAGGCGCACGAAGCGCCTTTTTAGGGAAAGCTTGAATTAGCCTTGTTGACGAGCTTGTTGCTCTTTCAATAAGTCTTCATAGCTTACAGTCGCATCAGTCACTTTAGCAGATGCTAGGATGTGATCAACAACTTGGTCTTCAAGTACAACTGCTTCGATTTGAGCACGTTGTTGCTTGTCATTTTTGAAGTATTCGATTACTTCGTTTGGATCTTCGTAAGAAGAAGCCATGTCTTCGATATAAGCTTCAACGCGCGCTTGATCTACTTCGATTTTCGCATCAGCAAGAATGCGGCTTACCAATACGCCAAGTTTAACTGATTTCTCAGCTTGTTCTTTAAACAGGTCATCTGGAAGCATGCTTGAATCAAATGCTTTCGCGCCTTGAGCACCGAACTGTTGAGTGAACTGCTGGATCATTTGTTGACGTTGACGGTCAATTTCTTGAGCAACCATTGCAGATGGAAGTTCAACTTCGTTTGCAGCTACAAGTGCATCGAAAGTTGCGCCTTTAACCTGGTTACGCAGGCCGTTTTTCACTTCACGTTCCATGTTTTTACGAACGTCGGCTTTCAGTTTATCAACGCCATCTTCTTCAGAAATACCGAAGATTTTCAGGAATTCAGCATCAATTTCTGGAAGTTTTTGTTTTTCAACAAGTTTCACATTGATTTTGAATTGAGCTTGTTTACCAGCAAGGTTTTCAGCTTGGTAATCTTCAGGGAAAGTAACATCGATCACTTTCTCTTCGCCTTTCTTCATACCGATGATGCCATCTTCGAAGCCAGGGATCATACGACCAGAACCTAAAACAAGTTTAAAGTCTTGCGCAGCGCCGCCTTCAAATTTTTCGCCATCAACAGTACCTTCGAAGTCGAAAGTTACTTGCATGTCTTTTTTAGCCATGCCTTTAGTTTCAGCCCAAGAAGCGCGTTGTTTTTGAAGATTTTCAATCATCTTCTCAACGTCTTTATCATTTACTTCAGACGCTTTACGTTCAACTTCCAGACCTTCGAATTTCACTTCAACTTCTGGATAAACTTCAACAGTCGCTTCATAAACTAAAGCATCATCTTTCATTTCAGTTTTTTCGATGTTTGGCATACCAACAGCGTTGATTTTTTCTTGTTGGATTGCTTCGAAAACTGTGTCGCGAATGATGTCGTTGACAACTTCTTGGTAGATACCAGCGCCGTATTCACGACGAACTACGTTTACAGGTACTTTACCTGGACGGAAGCCGTTGATCTTCGCAGTTTTAGCAGTGCGTTTTAAACGAGCTTCAAATTGCTCATTAATACGGCTCGTCGGTACAGAAACATTTAAACGACGGGCAACGCCCGAAACCGCTTCAGAAGTTACTTGCATGGCTTCCTCTATATATTTGGTAATAACAGGTTTATAAAAATGTGCCACATTATATGACAACATTTGCAGATATACAAAACACAATACTTGAATCGTCTTTATTGATGCTGTAATAATCAAATTTATTCAGTCAAATTCATTTTTCTTTGATTAAATATCCCTTCCCTCAAATAAGAGTAGATATATTGATTACTCAAACTGGACAGATCATCTCATTCATCGGCATTTATGGATTTTTATAGGACTTTTAGTAAACTTTTCTTTATCTTTTCTTCAAAATTTTTAAACTCTAATAATCTCAATAAAAGTAACGATAATAATCTATTAATCAGATCTATTTTAAATACATTAACTTAGAAACATTTTGATACACTATCACATTGATCAAACCAATTAATACAATCCTTAAAATCGTCATTTCCTATCGGCAAGTAATTCTTAATTTAAATAAGAATTATTATTATTCGCATACATAAATTTTAAGCTTTTTTTCGGGTTCCCACATGTCGTTTATCAAATCACGTAAAAAACTCGTTTCATCGGCGATTGCCTCTTCCCTCTCGATTGTAACCGTAAATGCTGTGGCTGATGAAAATGTGGTCAAGCTCGAAACTATTCATCAAGAAGTTAAAGCTGAACAGACACCAAGTTTAAAAGTAGATAATTCCGCAAATAAGAAATTTGTTGCAACTTTACTGGATACACCTAAATCTGTATCAGTCATTTCTAAGCAACTGATTGAAGACACTCAAGTCACTACACTTTCTGATGCTTTACGTACTGTACCTGGTATTACTTTGGGTGCGGGTGAAGGTGGCAACCCGAATGGCGATCGTCCATTTATTCGTGGTTATAACTCTGAAAGCTCAATGTATGTAGATGGAGTTCGTAGCGCGACTTCACAAAACCGTGAAATGTTTGCGGTCGAACAGGTTGAAGTGACCAAAGGCTCTTCTTCTGCAATGGGCGGTGCCGGTACGACTGGCGGTAGCATCAACATGATCTCTAAGGTTGCTAAAGCTGGTGATTCTTTAGAAGGTTCCATTGCACAAGGTACCGATAATTACCAGCGCATCACTTTAGATGGCAACAAAGATTTCGGTAATGGCATTGCAGCGCGTATTGCTATGATGGGTCATCAAAATGAAAAAGCAGGTCAGAAAGACGGCGCTGAATATAAACGTGTAGGTATTGCACCAAGTATCAGTTTTGGCCTGGATACTCCTACTCGTGGGACTTTAAGCTATTACTACTTAAAATCTGATGATACGCCTGATGCTGGTGTTCCATATAATTATGACAAAGATAAAAAAGCGACTGTCGGTAAACCTATCGATGTTAAACAAGGCATCTACTATGGTTTATTAAATCGTGATTTCCAGAAACAAGAAAATCAGATTGGTACACTTAAATTAGAACATGATCTGACTGATGATTTGACTTTGAGTAATACTGCTATTTATAGCAAGTCAAAAAATGATTATCTATGGACGCAGCCTGATGACTCAAAAGGTAACGTACTCAATGATAAAGTATGGCGTCGTATTAACTCACGGATTACAGATACAGAAACCTTTAGCGATCAACTTTCTTTAGCAGGTAAGTTTAATACCGGTGCTCTAAAGCATAGCTTTAATACAGGTGTTGAATACTCTAAACAAGAATCTGATAAAGGTAACTATTCAACCACCTACCCTGGCTACCCTGATAGCACGACAGGTGGATTTAACAGTGATTGTGCAAATAATGATGCATGGTGTACTTCTTTAACCAATCCAAACTCACGTGATCAATGGTTAGGTGCTCGTACAGCCAACAGAGCTACCACGACCACTACCACAGAAACAGCTTCTATTTATTTACTGGATAACATTGAACTCAATCCGCAATGGTTATTGGACTTAGGATTGCGTTGGGATGACTTTGATACCAAGCAAAAAACCAATGCTTCAGGTGAAACCATTTCAAGTGACGCTGATTTCTTCACTTACCAGGCAGGTCTTACTTTTAAACCGCGTGAAAATGGATCTATTTACACAAGCTTCGCTACTTCAGCCAACCCTGTAGGTGTTGACTCAGGTGATGGTTCAGAAGGTATTGCAGAAAATTATAGCAATCTCGATCCTGAAGAAAGCCGCACATTTGAAATTGGTACGAAATGGGATCTATTTAATGACAAATTGAATTTGACTGCTGCAATTTTCCGTACTGAAAAACAGAATGCTCGAGTTCAGTTAACACCGACTACTTATGCTAACGTTGGTGAAAGTAAGGTAGATGGCTTTGAGCTTGGTTTAAACGGTAATCTTACTGATAAATGGGCAGTCTCTGCGGGCTATACATACCTAGACAGTGAAGCTGTTGATAATGGAAAAAAATGTAGCGGTCGACCAACTGTATGTACAAATGAAGATAGTCCATACAATGGAAATAAAATGCCTAACGTTGCGAAAAACTCAGCCACACTTTGGACGACTTATGATCTAACCCCTGCGTTAACAATCGGTGCTGGTGCAGTTGCGATGGACAAAGTGTATGGTGACCTAGCGAATACTAAATATGTTCCAGGTTATGTACGCTATGATGCCATGGCACGTTATAACGTAAATCAAAATGTTGACCTGCAGTTAAATGTAAATAACTTATCTGATGAACGTTATTTCACTAAAGCTTATGCATCTCACTATGCAACTGAAGCAGAAGGCCGTAACGCAGTTCTTTCTCTGAACTTTAAATACTAAGTTTTAGCTTCTTCCCTCATCAAAAAATAGCCTCATTCGTGAGGCTATTTTTATTTTCTGAAAGATATAAAACTTTAAATCTAGATTTAGTTGTATTTATAAACCTTTTGATAAAAAGCTTTAAATAGAAAATAATTACATTTTTTAATCTTAGGTAAAAAACTGAAAAATAAGTTTATTTTGAAATTTTTCTTAATAGAAATCCCAGATTAAAGTTTGAATATTAAACAGTAATTTCATCCATAAATTCATAAGAATGATTTAATTAAATATTGTTAATGATAATTATTATCACTACAATTCGCAAAATTGTTAAAGGCCATAACAATAACTCCATAATTGCTGCTATTTGATGAACTCGAGCATATCAAGGTGGTAAGGGAAATATTATTCAATTCAGGAATTCTGTCACATGGCGCATATCAAAAGCCGAAAACATCATTACAAGACTTCATTGGTCGCACTTGCTGCAACTTTGCCACTGATCACTCATGCAGATAACATCACCAATGAAGGCGTTATTCAGCTTCCAGAAATTACAGTTAAGAATAAAACTGCAAATGAATATAAAGTAGATCAATTGAGTTCTGCTAAATCTAGCCAAGCTTTAGTAGATACGCCTCAGACTGTTTCGATTATCAACAAAAACTTATTAAAAGAACAAGGTGCAACCACCCTGGTTGAAGCCTTACGTAATACGCCAGGAATTACCCTACAACTCGGTGAGAATGGGAATACCAGTGCTGGCGATGCCTTCCAGATGCGCGGCTTTTCAACTCAAAGCTCCACCTATCTGGATGGCATTCGTGACCTCGGCGCTGTAAGTCGTGATGTGTTTAACCTGGAACAGGTGGAAGTCGTAAAAGGCCCTGCGGGTGCCGAAGGTGGGCGTGGTACGGCGTCTGGTTATGTGAATCTGGTCAGCAAATTGCCTCATTTGGAAAACAGTCGTGAAGTCTCTGCCACCTACAATACGGCTGAACATACGCGTCTTGCCACTGACATTAATCAGGCGATCAATGACAGCGTTGCTGTCCGTTTAAATGCAATGGGTCAAGATGGCGGTGTAGAAGGCCGCGACTTTATCCAGAATCAAGGCTGGGCTGTTGCCCCTTCTATCGCCTTTGGTCTGGATAGTGATACTCGCCTGTATCTTTATTCCCAGCATATCCGCCAACGTAACATTCCGGATGGCGGTATTCCAACGATTGGCATGAAAGGTTTCTGGAATGCTGACCCACTGATTGCCAGTGCACCTAAAGTAGACCGTGAAAATTATTATGGCCATACCGATGACCATGAAGATGTTGATGCTGACATGTATACAGCAAAAATCGAAAGTGACTGGGCTGAAAATCTGAAATTTACCAATATTACCCGTCTGGGTAATACCCATATGCAGCGTACTTTGACGGGGATTAATAGCCTTTCAAGAAATGACTCTACCAATCCTCAAGACTGGACAGTAAGCCGTTCACGCCAGGGTGTCGATCAGGAAAATAAAATTCTGGCTAATCAGAGCACGGTGAACTGGAATGTCAAAACCGGTTCAGTGGAGCATGATCTGGTCGCTGGTGTAGAACTATTAAAAGAGCAGCAACATTCCAGAACACTGGCCACACAAATGCCGGGACAGCCAAGCAACACCACACCACCCGCGAATCTATATCATCCTGACCGTCACCAGAATCTGCCTGATCCTGTGTATACGGGCGCTTATTCGGATGGTGAAACCCAAACGGCGGCTGCTTATCTTTTCGATACGCTCAAGTTTGGCGAACGTTTTCAACTTAATGGTGGCGTCCGTGTCGATTATTACGATACTAATTACGATGCGCTGGGTTACTCAACCGACAGTACGACACTAGCAGTGACTGAAACCAAAACAGATTTAAAAGCCCATGACACTTTATTCAGCTGG
This sequence comes from Acinetobacter sp. YH12043, assembly GCF_013419915.1. Classification (NCBI taxonomy): domain Bacteria; kingdom Pseudomonadati; phylum Pseudomonadota; class Gammaproteobacteria; order Moraxellales; family Moraxellaceae; genus Acinetobacter; species Acinetobacter sp. YH12043. Next base: position 39,854 of record NZ_VOZD01000004.1, on the reverse strand, counting down.
AAGCTCGGTGGTTTATATAAGCCAACCGCCTACAGCAGTGTCTATGCATCTTATGCCAAATCCCTGACACCGCCGGGTAGCAGTAACTTTAGCCTTTCATCCACAGGAATAAACAGCTCAGCCGCAGACCCTCAAGAAACTCATCATTATGAAATTGGCACCAAATGGGATCTGCTAGAGGGTGATCTGGCTTTAAATGCTGCGGCATACTACACCGAAAATGAAAACCAGTTTACCCAAGATCCAATTACCCGCGAGTCTGTTCAGGAAGGTAAAACTACAGTTAAAGGAATCGAATTGGGTGCTGTCGGTAAAATTACTGATGCCTGGAATATTTCAGCAGGTGTTGCCCATATGAAAACCGAGCAAAAAGACCAGTTCAGTGTCAACTCCAACACGGGTGTAGTGACCCAGACCAATAGTGTACGTTGGTCACCTGAATGGACCGCTTCTTTATGGACGACCTATAACATTGCTGGTTTAAAACTGGGCTTGGGCGCACGTTATGTGGATGAGCAAAAACGTGTGATTACCGATAGTACTGCAGCAGCGAATATGCCAAGTATTCCAAGCTATGTGGTATTTGATGCTATGGCCGGTTATACCTTTAATGACCAAACTTCCTTAAACCTGAATGTTTATAATCTGGCAGATAAAGAGTACATCAGCACGCTGAATAATGGAGGTGGCCGTGTGATCTTAGGCCAACCACGTTCAGCAGCTTTAACCCTGAACTATAAATTTTAATTCAGCTTTTATCTCTATCTATCAATATCGTGTATTCTCTTGAATGCACGATATTTTCAATTGCAGGAATGCTTTTAAAATGATGTTACATATCCCGGCAGTATTAAGCAAAGCACAAGTTGCCGAACTGAGACAACAACTAGATCGTTCAGAACACTGGATGAATGGGCAACTCAGCGCCGGGAGTCAGGCACAGAAAATCAAAAAGAACCTGCAGCTGGATTCTTCTTCTGTCCTGTATCAGCAGATTAGCCCTATCATTTTACAAGCGCTTAAAAGTCATCATTTAATTACCTCTGCTGCCCTACCGAAACATATCCTGCCGCCCCTGTTTAACTGCTATCAGGATTCTGGTACCTATGGCAATCATGTCGATAATGCCATTCATTACTCTCCTCTACTCGGACAGGCCATTCGTACCGATGTGTCACTAACTTTATTCTTATCTGAAATCGATGAATATGAAGGTGGTGAGCTGGTCGTTGAAGACCAGTATGGCTGCCATGAAGTCAAGCTGGATGCGGGTGATGTGATTGTTTATCCATCGACCAGCCTGCATCGGGTTGAACCAGTAACTCAAGGCAAACGTATTGCTGCCGTAACCTGGATTCAAAGTATGATCCGTGAAGATGCTAAACGCAGTATGTTGTTTGATCTGGACATGACCATTATCAAACTACGCCAGCAGATTGGCGATACTGAAGAAGTCCTACAACTGACCCATCATTATCACAACCTGATTCGTCAATGGGGTGATTTATAATGTCACGTGAACCAATGGCGCCATTAACCCAGATCCCGGCCTACCTACAAACCATCGCCGATTATGAGGTCGAAGCAGAAAAACATCTCTCCAGTATGGTCTGGAACTATCTGCAAGGTGGCTCCATGGATGAAATCAGTGTCCAGGATAATTTACAGCAGTTTCAGGATATTCAGCTTCTGCCACGTATGCTGAAAGATCTGACCCAAGGCAGTACTGAACTTGAAATGTTCGGACAGAAATTTCCGCATCCGATTTTTTTGGCACCGATTGGACATCAGCAGCAGTTTCATCCTGAAGCCGAAGCCGCTTCTGCACTTGCGGCAGAAGTGATGGGCAGCAATATGATTCTCAGTACGTTTACCAATACCGATATGCGCGCATTGAAACAGGACAATCCACGCAAATGGTTTCAGCTGTATTGGCAAGGGGATCGGGAAAAATCTTTAGCTTTGATCAAAATGGCTGAAGCGCATAATTATACGGCGCTAGTGATTACGGTAGATTCACCGCATACTGGCATCCGCGATCGTGAACGTCGTGCTTTTTTCCATTTACCGGAAGGCATGCAACATCCGCATACACCTACCCATATTCCCCTACCAGAATTAAAGGAAGGTGATCATCCTGTCTTTAACGGACTAATGAAAATTGCCCCAACTTGGAAAGATATTGCCTGGATGGTACAGCAGACTCACTTACCTGTGATTCTGAAAGGCATTGTGCATCCTCAGGATGCCCAGCTGGCGATTCAGCATGGGGTAAAAGGCCTGATCATTTCCAATCATGGCGGTCGCGTGCTGGATACCTGCATTTCTCCTCTCATTGCCTTACAGCTGATTAAAAAGGTGGTGCCAGCAGATTTTCCTCTGCTCTATGATGGCGGCATCCGTCGTGGATCGGATGTATTCAAGGCAATTGCCCTAGGTGCTTCTGCTGTCCTGATTGGCCGTCCTTATATTTATGGTCTGGCGACTGCCGGAGCTTTGGGCGTAGCGCATGTGATCAAAATCCTGAAAGAAGAATTTGAGATTACCATGGCCTTAATGGGAACAGCGACCGTGGCAGATATTCAACCGAGCTGTCTATTTAGGGGAATTGATTAATTAGGATTTAATTGAAAATAAAAATGAAAAATAAATTAGTTAAATATCTTACCCTTAACTCCTTGAAGCGTCTTTAAAGGCAATTCAACATAGCTTTATCTATCAATAGCTATTATCAATAAAAACCAAATAAGATCCATATTTAATCAATCTATATTAAAAACATGGTTTTAATTCTCAGTTCGCACTCTAGTCTATCTATTTTTTAAATTGATTAAATTTTGTTCATTGCCAATATCAATGCAAGAAGGATAGCAACGATAACAATAATAATTATTTGCGAATCCAAACTTAAAAATAAAAAAGAATGATTATGAGTTATATAAAATCTCGTAAAAAAATAGTTTCTTCAGCCATCGTTTCTTCCCTTTCTTTTGCATCTGCACACACGATTGCACAAGAAAATGTGGTGCAGCTTGAGACCATTCATCAGGAAGTACAAGCTGAACCCGTGCCGGGTCTAAAAGTCGATCAGTCAGCCAATAGCAAGTTTGTTGCGCCACTCCTGGATACGCCAAAATCTGTGGTCGTGATTCCCCAACAACTGATTGAAGATACGCAGGTCACTACGCTGGCTGATGCTTTGCGTACCGTACCAGGTATTACTTTAGGCGCAGGTGAAGGCGGCAATCCGAATGGGGACCGGCCTTTTATTCGAGGCTATAACTCGGAAAGTTCGATGTACGTCGATGGCGTACGAAATTCGACTTCACAAAACCGAGAAATGTTTGCCATTGAGCAGGTCGAAGTTACCAAAGGTTCTGCTTCTGCCATGGGCGGTGCGGGCACTACGGGTGGCAGTATTAATATGATCTCCAAAGTGGCGAAAAAGGGAGATGCGCTGGAAGGCTCTGTTGCGGGTGGTACAGATATGTATGCACGTATCACTCTGGATGCTAACAAGGACTTCGGCAATGGCATGGCGACTCGTATCGCGGTCATGGGCCACCAGAATGAAAAAGCCGGTCAACATGACGGTGCTGAATATAAACGTGCTGGTATTGCACCCAGCTTCAGTTTCGGCCTGGACAGCGCAACGCGTGGTACTTTCAGTTATTACTATCTAAGAACTGATGATATTCCAGACTCTGGCATTCCCTATAACAATCCATTTGCAGCGACCAATGCCAATGTCGCTTTAAATGGCAATGGGAAACCAATTGATGTGAAAGCTGGCCAATACTATGGCTGGAAAGATCGTGATTTCCAGAAACAGGAAAACCAGATTGGTACCCTTAAATTGGAACATAACCTGAATGACAATCTAACTCTGAGTAATACGGCGGTATTTAACCGCTCTAAAAATGATTATCTCTGGACCAACCCCGATGATTCACGTGGGAACTTCATTTTGAATGGCAATGTCTGGGCGCGGGCCAATTCACGTATCGCAGATACCGATACCTTTACTGACCTACTGGCTTTAACAGGCAAATTTGATACTGGTGCTATTCAACACAGCTTTAACCTAGGTGCAGAATATTCAAATCAGGATACCGAACGTACCCAATATATTATTAATGGTCTGAATGCTACTGGAAGCTCTTTTGCGGCCTGTGGTACTTCTGCCAATGTGGCCTTAGGTTGGTGTACTTCTGTAGACAATCCAGACCGGGGCGCCTGGACGGGGACAATTAGCACAGATGGTGCGGACCGTTATGGTATCGAGACCAAATCAAAGTCGATCTACTTACTGGACAGTATCGAATTGCATCCACAATGGATTCTGGATCTGGGTGTACGTTGGGATGATTATAAAACCCAGCAAACCTTGACCTATGGACGATTCAATAATGCGGTGACAGGCGCAAACAATACGCCGATTACCGCCGTTCCAGGTGATCAGCTTACCCTCGAAAATGAAGAAGACTTTTTTAATTATCAGGCCGGTCTGGTCTTTAAGCCAAGAGAAAATGGCAGTATTTATGTCAGCTATGCCACTTCATCGAATCCGGTCGGTGTCGATGGCGGTGATGGCTCTGAAAGTATTAGTGCAGCTATTGAAAATTTAAAAGCTGAAAAAGTTCGTACCATGGAACTGGGAACTAAATGGGATCTTCTGGAAGATAAACTGAATCTGACGGCTGCCATTTTCCGTACTGAAAAAACCAATACCCGCTCCACCGATGCTGATGGTAGTACCCGTAATATCGGTGAGACCCGTGTCGATGGGATTGAGCTGGGTATCAATGGAAATATTACTGAGAAATGGGCAATTTCCGCAGGCTATACCTATTTGGATAGTGAACTGATTGATGGTGGCTTTGAAAATATTGGAACCACGGCCGAACCGGTTTATGTTCCAAGCACAAACAATGGCAATCAGGTTCAGAACGTAGCAGAAAACAGTGCAACTCTATGGATGACCTATCAGGTCATGCCTCAACTGACATTGGGTGCCGGTGCTGTGGCAATGGATAAAGTCTATGGCAATGCCGCCAATACCAAATTTGTTCCCGGTTATGTGCGTTACGATGCCATGGCACGTTATCAGGTGAACTCCAATGTAGATTTACAGCTGAATATCAATAACCTGTCCGATACGCGTTATTTTACCAAAGCCTATTCTTCCCACTATGCCACTGAAGCAGAAGGCATCAGTGCCGTTTTAGGCCTGCATTTTAAATACTGATCTGAGCAATCTTCATGATATTAAGGGCTAGTCTGGATTCATCAAACTAGCCTTTATTTTTTGATATGAAAGATTTCATGTATGCATTGCTTAAGAACTTCCAACAAAGCTATTATATAAAGAAATATTTTAGCCTTATCGCTTAATTACAGGAAAATCCAACAAAATTAAAATAGATTATAGAAATATTTTTCCAATTAATAACTTTATAAGAAAATCTTTTTTAAGATACGACTAAAATCCATAGAAAAAGCAAAAACTTTTCACGTTTTCTGGACTAAAATTTAATTATAGGTTCACCATGCAGGTGTCTGGTTGATCCTGATGATCAAAACTTAAAAAAGACAGGATTGATCTAATTTACCCTCACCTGCCTGTAAACGAATATATAGACAAAATCTATGCTGTAGACCGAGCAACTGCTACACCAAGCAAGTATGCCAGGCTACCTAAGGAGCTCTCTCATGATGTTGGCTGATCCAAGTAAAAAATACCGTCGCATGTATCAACGTGTGGACTTACCAGACCGTCAATGGCCGAATAATGAAATTACTAAAGCGCCAATCTGGATGAGTACTGACCTGCGTGATGGTAACCAGGCGATCTTCGAGCCAATGAACATTGAGCAGAAGTTCAAAATGTTCCAGATGTTGGTAAAAATCGGTTTCAAACATATTGAAATCGGCTTCCCGTCTGCCTCTCAAATTGATTTCGACTTCACTCGTAAATTGATTGAAGAAGGTCATATTCCGGATGACGTCTACATCGAAGTATTGGTTCAGGCACGTGACCATTTAATTGCACGTACTTTTGAATCTTTACAAGGTGCGAAACGCGCAATCGTGCATATCTACAACTCTAACTCTCCAACCTTCCGTCAAAAAGTGTTGAACGTAGACGTTGAAGGTGCAAAACAGTTAGCGATAAATGCAGCGCAAAAAGTGAAAGAATACGCAGCAAAACAGCCTGAAACTGAATTTGTCTTCCAGTACAGTCCTGAATGTTTCTCTGCAACTGAATTAGAAGTTGCCAAAGATGTCTGCGACGCTGTGACTGAAATCTGGGAAGCATCTCCAGAAAACAAAGTGATCTTGAACTTGCCAGCCACTGTCGAAGTCTCTACACCAAACGTATATGCCGATCAGGTGGAATGGATGCACCGTAACATCGAGCGTCGTGACGGCGTGATCATTTCAGTTCACTGCCATAATGACCGTGGCTGTGGGATCGCAGCGTCTGAATTAGCAATTATGGCCGGTGCTGACCGTGTTGAAGGTTGTGTATTCGGTAATGGTGAGCGTACCGGTAACGTGGACGTAGCAGCAATTGCCTTGAACATGTATACCCAGGGTGTTGCACCAAACTTGGATTTCTCGAATATCAACGAAATCATTGCAACTGTTGAAGAATGTACGGGCTTGCCAGTCCACCCACGTCATCCATATGCGGGTGACTTGGTGTTCACAGCATTCTCTGGTTCACACCAGGATGCCATCAAAAAAGGTTTCGAATTCCAGAAAAACGAAGAAATCTGGGATATGCCATACTTGCCGATCGATCCGAAAGACTTGGGCCGTGACTATGACGCTGTCATTCGCGTGAACTCACAGTCTGGTAAAGGCGGTATCGCTTACTTGTTAGAATCGAACTACAACGTGACCTTGCCACGTCGTTTACAGATCGAATTCTCGCAAATCGTGCAGCAAAAAACTGATGAAGATGGTACTGAGATTTCAGCACAAGCGATCTGGAGCTTGTTCAAAGAGACGTATGTTGCCGCGAAAGATGCTCATTACTCTGCCAAAAACTACAAATTGTCAGATGAAAATGGCAATCAGGTCATTGAGCTGGATATTGAAGTCAATGGTGAAACCCAGCACTTACGTGGTGAAGGTAACGGTCCGATCTCTGCAATCTTGGATGCTTTACAATTGCCAATCGATGTCTTGAACTATGAAGAACGTAGCATCAGCTCAGGTGCACATGCCAAAGCCTTGGCATTGGTTGAACTTCAAGTAAAAGGCACAGGTAAATCTGCCTTTGGTGCTGGTGTACATGACAACATCGTGACCTCTTCAATTGAAGCGATTATCGCATGTACCAACCGCCTGATCGACCAGGATGTGTTAAGCACTGAACAGGTGATTGCTGCTGCCGTCTAAACCCGGTATTTGAATTAGCAATAATTCATAGCATTAAAAAGACTTTAGAAGGATACTTGCAAATGGTATCCTTTTATTTATTCATACTAAAGATTTAAGGCGAATCATTCCCGTGTCTTTTCCAGCTGACTCAGTGGGCCTTGTTGTCCCACAAAAGTTCCAATTCGAACAGCCGTTAGAGCTTGAATGCGGTCGCATCCTCCCACGTTTTGAACTGATGGTAGAAACTTATGGCGAACTGAATGCCGATAAGTCCAATGCCATTTTGATCTGCCATGCCCTGTCTGGCCATCACCATGCTGCCGGTTATCATCATGAAGATGATAAAAAACCAGGCTGGTGGGATGCCTGTATTGGCCCGGGCAAGGCAATCGATACCAATAAATTCTTTGTGGTGGCGCTGAATAATATCGGCGGTTGTAATGGTTCTACTGGTCCTACCTCTCCTAATCCCGAAAATGATAACCGTCCATATGGTCCAGACTTTCCGCTGGTCACTGTGCGTGACTGGGTAAAAACACAGGCGATGCTGTCTGACCGTCTGGGGATTGATGTGTGGTATTCCATCATTGGCGGCTCACTCGGGGGCATGCAGGCCTTGCAATGGTCGGTAGATTATCCGGACCGTCTGCAAAAATGCGTGATTATTGCTAGTGCACCGAAACTGTCTGCACAAAATATTGCCTTTAACGAAGTCGCGCGTCAGTCCATTCTGTCTGATCCAGACTTCCATCATGGCCGTTATCTGGAAAATGACAGCTATCCAAAACGTGGCCTGATTCTGGCACGTATGGTCGGTCATATTACCTATCTGTCTGAAGAAGCCATGAAGCAGAAATTTGGCCGTGATTTAAAATCTGGCAAATTCATGTATGGCTTCGATGTAGAATTCCAGGTCGAAAGCTATCTGCGTTATCAGGGTGAACAGTTTAGCCGTAACTTTGATGCCAACACTTACCTGATCATGACCAAGGCACTGGACTACTTTGATCCTTCACGTGAATATCAGCAGTCACTGGTCAAAGCGATGGCACAAACCAAATGTAAGTTCCTGGTAGTTTCTTTCACGACTGACTGGCGTTTCTCGCCTTCACGTTCTGTTGAAATCGTGGATGCCCTCATTACCAATCATAAGCCTGTCAGCTATGTCGATATTGATGCTGAACAAGGCCATGACTCCTTCCTGTTCCCGATTCCCCTGTATGTAAAATCCTTGCGCGCCTTTCTAGGCGGTGAAGAACATCTGCGATCAACACCGAAGGAGGCTGTGTAATGCGTATTGACCAACAACTTGCTGAGAAATGGATCAAGCCCGGTTCACGTATCCTCGACCTCGGTTGTGGTGATGGCGAACTGCTGGCCCATATGAGCAAAAAGCACAATATTCGTGCATATGGATTAGAAATTGATCAAGAAAAGATTGCAATTGCGATCAGTCGCGGGTTAAATATCATCCAGCAGGACTTAAACCTCGGTTTAAGCCGTTTTGCTGACCAGTCTTTTGACTATGTGGTGATGGCACAAGCTTTGCAAGCTGTAGATGCACCAGACGTATTATTGCGTGACATGGTGCGTGTAGGGAAACAGGCCATTATTACCTTTCCAAACTTTGCGCACTGGAAGACCCGTTCTTTCTTGGCATTAAAAGGGAAAATGCCGGTTTCGGAAGCCTTACCCTATATGTGGTATAACACCCCGAATATTCACCTATGTACCTTCCGTGACTTTGAAGCATTATGCGCGGAAAACAACATCAAAATTATTAATCGACTCGCTGTGAATGGGAATCAAGAAGATAGTTTGCTTAGCAAACATCTCCCAAATCTGTTTGGTGAAGTCGCAATTTATCGAGTGAGCGCTCTATGAAAAAATTATTATTAAGTACGACGCTACTGGCTGGACTTTTTGGCATGCAGGCCCATGCCGATTACGTTGCACCAACGCCTTCTGTGGCCAGCCAAGCAGCGCAATATTCAGTAATGGACATTCATAGTCTGACTAAAGCGGCTAAAGCAGGTCAGCCTGGTGCACAATTTTATTTAGCAACAAAATACCAGTATGGTAAAGACATTCAGAAAGATGAACGTCAGGCTTTTGCCTGGTATAAAGCAGCAGCAGATCAAGGTCTGGCAGTGGCTCAACTGAATGTTGGCCGTATGCTGGCAGATGGTATTGGCACCAAGAAAGATGAAACACTGGCTCGCCAGTACTTTGAAAAAGCAGCCAGCCGCGGTGATAATCGTGCCAGCTTTAACCTGGCGATGATGGAAGAGAAAAAGAAAAACTATATGGGTGCTTATCAGTGGTATGAACTCTCTACCCGTGACGGCATGCTGGACAATAAAGTGATTACTTTATCTGAAGGCAAAAAAACTGCATTGGCAGCCAACTTGACCCAGGAACAGATCCGTCAAGCACGTGATCGTGCAGACCGTTGGATTCAGGCACAATAAGCTGGATCTGCAAAAGAGCGCCTTCGGGTGCTTTTTTTTATGGCCTAAAAACTGCAGCAAGTTGCTACACTACATATATGTAATTTGAAAGATGAGTAATTAATATGACTTCAACTGACTGGCTCTCCCAAGGCACACTGGTATTGGCAAGTAATAATAAGGGCAAGATTGCAGAATTCGAAAAGATGTTTGCTGAGCTTAAACTTCCGGTTGAAGTGATTCCTCAAGGTCAGCTGAATATTGAAGACGCAATTGAAGATGGTTTGAGCTTTGTTGAAAATGCCATTATCAAGGCACGTCATGCCTCACGTATTTCTGGCAAACCTGCGATTGCTGATGATTCAGGGATTTGTGTACCAGTTCTGGGCGGTGCACCTGGAATTTACTCTGCTCGTTATGCGGGTGAACATGGTGATGATGCAGCGAACAACGAAAAATTACTGGCTGACCTGAAACCACTGCGTAAAGACGGTGAACCGATTGAAGGCATGTTTGTGTGTGTACTGGCCTTAGTTCAACATGCCGAAGACCCATTACCACAAATCTTCCAGGGCATCTGGAAAGGTGAAATTCTGGAAGCAGCACGCGGTGAAAATGGCTTTGGTTATGATCCATTGTTCTGGTTACCAGAACTAGGAATTTCCAGCGCAGAAATGAGCAAGGAAGAGAAAAATAAAATCAGCCATCGTGGTCAGGCGATGAAACTGTTTAAGGCGAGTTTGGAAAAATAAATCTAATTCCTAAAGGAGTCCTCCCTCCTTTTAGGAGGGAGTTAGAGGGAGGCCATTTCCTCACCCTTGGGGAGAAGGAGCCCCTCCCTTTTTCAAAGGGAGGTTGGGAGGGATTTAAATAGTAAATTACCTCTCCCTAACCCTCTCCTACAAGGAGAGGGAACTTTCATAACGTTGGCACCACCGCATGTACCACCATCCCATACACCCCAATCAAAATTGCACTCGCAATCGTTCCTGAGGCAATATATTTCGCTGAATAACCTGTGCCCTGATAATGGGTTTCCAGTGCCACAATATTCGCGGCGGGTGGAAGCAGGAAATACATCATCATCACAGCATAGATCAGGGCTTGATGTGGAATCGGTAATAAGAAATAAGCCCCTGCTGCCAGACCTAGAGCTAGCACAAAACGACCGCTGATCAAGATCAAACTACGTTTTAAATCACTCAGTTGAATCCTGACTTTACTCAACCACATTCCCAGAATACACATACCGGCAAAAGTCACTAGAAACTTGTTCGTGGCATAGCCCCATTGAATCAGCGGATGCGCTTCATAGGTAGTAAAATCCCAGAAGGACAAAATCGCTGCAATAGAAAGCGCAATCACTGGCGGGGATTTCAGCATATTTTTAATAATGAATTGGGGATCCTGTTTATCAGGACTAACAGCGACTACAGCACTGACATTGCCAAATAAAGAACCGCCAATATAAAGAGCCACAATGGTATTTAAGGCATCCGGACCAAATACAGCTAAGGCAAAAGGAAAGCCGAGCCAGACCCCGTTTAAATAACTAAAACATAATGCCCGCAACTTATCTTTGGAGAAAAGAAAGAACAGGCTAAACAGAAACAGTGAGCTAAAGATACTAAAACCGATCAGCCACAGACTGCCCGGCTTATAAAACACCATGTTGTAAATGACAATCAAGGGAATCAAAAGACGTGCCAGCAAGGCCGCCATGAATGGACGGATCGACTTTAAATAATGAACGCCCCAGAATCCAATCAGAAATGAAATAAGCGGAAGGAGCAGTGCCATAGGAGAGCTGAAAATTGCATAGATAGATGGGCTTTATCCTAGCACACCTATCTACTCTCAGAGTTCACTGTTTAAACTAAGCTTTTTATCAAGATCATCATGAATACTATTATTTATACAATGATCTGAATGACTTTTTCTACGATCTGCCCTGCACTCTCTCCCTGCTGGGATTTTTCCAGCCATTGCCAATGCTGCTGATGCAATCTTAGAAAATTGGAACAACGTGTGCCGTAGACCGGACTCTGAATAAATGTAGATGATAGGAGTTCTTCCATCTCCTCGTTAATTCCGGTTTTGGGCAATAGTGCCGGAATCACTTTACGCTCATCTTCCAGAATATCCCAGGCAGCATGATAAATGTCTGCTTGTGGAATGTTGTTCTGTTGAAGCATCGGCAGAAGCTCCTGAGTAAAGCGCTTGCGCAAATGCCTGGTCTTTTGCCAGTCTTCGCTCATTAGGCCATTTGAGACTACATATACCCCATGTGCCAGTACTTGTGGCGCCTCACCACGATTACTCATATAGACGGCTTGATCACGATCACCGACAAACAGGTTAAAGCCCGCATAATCACATTGACGTTTTTCCAACTCTTGAGCAAACCGGATAGGTTTCAATTCAGATTCCAGAAAATGCTGAATGATATGTCCACGTGAAGTTGGGTAGTTATTCTTGTCATTACCATCCCTGAAATTGGTAATCACTGCCCATCGTCCTGAAGCAGTTATACCCATCCAAGTACCACCAGACTGCAGATCCTGCCCGGCAATAATCGGACTGTTCTCCCATTCATATAATGCCTGTGTTGGACGTTGATAGAACTCATCACGATTTGAAATCAGACATAAAGGCGTTTCATCCAGAACTCGCCAAGCCAGTGCCACAATACACATAATTGATGCTCTCGATCTTTACACATTGAATGTACAACAATTTTCTTCGCTTTCAGCTAAAATCTGTGCAAAACAGAATCACAAGGAACAGGAATGCTCACCTATCCAAACATAGATCCCGTTGCAATTTCGCTCGGGCCTTTGCAAGTCCACTGGTATGGACTGATGTATCTCTTGGCTTTTTTATTTGCCTGGGGACTAGCGACTTATCGCGCTAAACAACGCGGCTGGACACCAGATATGGTCTCGGATCTGATTTTCTTTGGGGCTTTGGGTGTGATCATCGGCGGCCGGGTCGGTTATGTTTTATTCTACGGTTTTTCTCAGTTTTTGGAAAATCCACTGTGGCTGTTCCAGATCTGGACCGGTGGGATGAGTTTCCACGGCGGCTTCCTCGGCGTAATCCTGGCCATGTTGTGGTGGTGCAAGAAATATAAGATGGCCTGGTTCCAGACACTGGACTTTATTGCGCCCTGCGTTCCGACAGGCCTGATGTTTGGCCGAATTGGTAACTTTATTGGTGGTGAACTCTATGGTCGTCAAGTCACTGATCCAAATTTTGCCTTGGGCATGATTTTCCCAACCGATCCGCTGCAGCTGGTACGTCATCCCTCACAACTGTATCAGGCGCTCTGTGAAGGCTTGATTCTGTTTATCGTACTGTGGTGGTTTAGTAGCAAGCCACGTCCACGTATGGCAGTTTCTGCGGTATTCCTGACCGGCTATGGTCTAGCCCGTTTTATCGTCGAGTTCTTCCGTGAACCGGATAATGGTCAGCTATTTATTGGTTGGATGAGTAAAGGACAATTCCTGAGCCTGCCAATGATCCTGGTTGGTCTGTGGATGCTTTGGTATGCCTATCAGAAGAAAGTTTATGACTGGGGTCCACAGAAAAATAACGGATAATTTTCCTAAATATTGCGAGGCATCTGCCTCGCTTTTTTATATTTAAAATATGCTAAAGTGCTTTTTATCTTTTCTGTTCATACATCATCATGCTTGAGTTCTGGTTCAATCCGCAGGTGTCGCTCCTGAAAAAACTGCTGTTCTTTGTTGTGATTGCTGCAATTGCCGTAGGTCTGTACTGGATGGAACCTTTGCCTTTAGATGCCATCCTGATGTTTGCCGGTACCGGAATTATTTTTCTGATTTGTCGTTACTGCAAAATTCATTTCGCAGCAAAAAATCCGACTGGCCTGTTCTATCGTGTCCTGACCTGGATTCCGATTGCCTTATTAATCAGCCTGATTTTTATGAACATGAAACAGGGTGAAATCTTGCTGCCAGGCGCTCAGGGAATTGCCTTTATGGCTTTGACAATCTGCCTGTTTTCGCCTCTGTCTTTGCTTAATCAGAACAAGTCGGATTCAGGTTCCCCACATGCTTGAGTTCTGGTACTCCGAACGCTGCAACCGTCAGCTCAAGCTCATCATTATTATTGCGGTATGTATCGTAATTTACATAGCATCGACTGTAACGAAACTGGGTTCGATATTTGTTGGAATCAGTCTGGCGATTGGAATGCTGATGCACGTCTTGCGTGAATTCAGATTAAAGCTTGCTCCTAAAAATCCTTATGCCGAAGGTTTTCGTGCTTTAACAACAGCGATTCCGATTGTGGTAGTAATTAGCCTGATCGGTTATTTACCTAAAACGGGTGAGATCTGGGAAACTATAGCGCTAGGTCTACAATGCTTGGGTTTTGTGGCGATTGGACTGTTTATCTTGTCGATTTATAATAAACGTGCGAAACGCTTCGAAGATTGAACCATTTCGCGACTTTCATTTTTAAGTTCTGAAATTTTCAGCGTCTGATTTAAAGATATGAATCTAGACGGTAATACGTATATTTCACATCGGAATTACGATAGACCGCATAGCCATTCTGTTTAAAATCAGAAACCCAGGCCGAACCAGAATATGCTGCAATATGACCATACTGATGCTGTGAAGTCCGGTCGATAATGTAGATATCACCTTTTTTCGGACGGTCAAAAGACAGGTTGATTTTTCGATAGCCTAATTGCTGGAGGGTATTGCCCCAGTCAGCTGCGGCAACAGGATGATTCACAATTTTTGCGCCTGAAGACTGCAAACCGACGCGAATACTGCGTGCACATTTCTGTGTACTAGTACTGCGGGTAATGCCTTGCAGGTAGCTGGTGAATTTTTCAATATCGAAACGCTGGCCGTTCATTGCACCGAAAGTCTTGCGAGATTCAGAGCTTTTGTTACGAGCTGACACAGAGGTATAGCGCTGAGGCTGACGTTTGGAATTTTGTCCCGATTGGGAACGAATTATGACGTTCGCTTGAACAGGAGCATGCACTTCGCTCATATTCACTTGATGATCATAAATCATATTGGACCAAGTACTCCTCGCCTGTAAGTTTGGCTTTCAAATCTTCAACACGCGGTGAATACTAGACGGTTAAATGTTACTTTTCACGTTAAAAATGTAAATATATTTTTCCGCATTTGTTTAATTTTACTTAACTTGTTATTTCTTTTAGATTTATAAAATTTACAATTTTCACAAAAAAGTTATAAATTCACTACTTTTCAAATTAATTAGCAGTTCTGCTCAGACTATTTCTAAATCAATATTTGAGCGCCTTTCTGACTAAATCTGTAATTTTACTCACGATAATAAAGTCAACATTTCACTACAGGATTACATCATTCCGGCTAACAACTCTCGTATTAGACTGATTTAGTAAATTTAAATTGAGATGATGAGGAAGAAAAATATGAGTCATGATGTAAAGACTATTTCAAATTTCAATTTAGAACAATATTTAGGGATCTGGTACGAAATTGCCCGTCTGCCTATGAAACACCAACCTGAAGACAGTACTGATATTTCCGCAGCCTACAGCCTGAATGAAAATGGCACAGTCCGCGTCCAGAACCGTTGTCTGGATGGTGCGGGCAAACTGGATGAATCTATTGGGGAAGCCACCATTGTGGATGCTGAGCATGGGAAACTGGAAGTCAGTTTCTTGCCTGAAGGTTTGCGCTGGGTACCTTTTACCAAAGGGGATTACTGGATTCTCAAACTGGATGACAACTATGAAACTGCATTGGTTGGTGAGCCAAACATGAAATATCTATGGCTCCTGCATCGTAAGCCGACACTGGATGAAGCAACCAAACAGGAATATCTGGCCTATGCTAAATCTCTGGGTTATGACCTGTCTGATCTGATCCATACGGTACATACCGGTAAGCCAACAGCTTAAAAAAGATGATAAAAAAGCATCCATCATGGATGCTTTTTTATGCCCTTTTCTCTTATGTTTAATCATTTTCACTGCTATGCGGAAGTGCTCAAAAAAATGTTATGATGAGCGCAATTTTAAATTGCCCAATTCAAAGAAAAGCAATTTGCAACAGATTTTAAGAGAGACCTATGCGCCAATATCTTGACCTTTTACAACATATCCTCGACAACGGCGGCGATAAAGGCGACCGTACCGGCACAGGTACACGCTCGGTATTTGGTCATCAGATGCGCTTTGATCTTTCCAAGGGCTTCCCTTTACTCACCACTAAAAAAGTTCATTTCCGTTCGATCGTGATTGAACTGCTGTGGTTCCTGAAAGGCGATACCCATGTAAAGTATCTTCAGGATAATAAAGTGACCATCTGGGATGAATGGGCAACTGCGGAACAGACCGCGCGTTTTGGTCGTCCAGAAGGTGAACTCGGTCCAGTCTACGGCCATCAGTGGCGTAATTTTGGTGCTACTCAAAATACGGATGGCAGCTACAATCAGGATGGTTTTGACCAGATCAAATGGCTGATCAATGAAATCAAGACTAATCCTAATTCACGCCGTCTGATTGTATCGGGCTGGAATCCAAATGAAGCGAGTCAGGTGGCTTTACCGCCTTGCCATACCCTGTTCCAGTTCTTTGTACATAATGGCAAATTGTCTTGCCAGCTTTATCAACGCAGTGCTGACGTTTTCCTTGGCGTTCCATTTAATATTGCCAGCTATGCTCTATTGACTCATATGATTGCACAGGTGTGTGATCTGGATGTCGGTGATTTTGTCTGGACGGGTGGTGATACGCATTTATATGCCAATCATTTTGAACAGGCCAAACTTCAACTCAGTCGTGAGCCTTTAGGCCTGTGCCAGTTAAAACTGAATCCTGAAGTTAAAGACCTGTTTGATTTCAAATTTGAAGATATTGAAATTGTGGGTTATGAATCACATCCAGGAATCAAGGCACCAGTTGCAGTTTAATTCTGGTTAAGCCCCGGAAAATATTCAAATCCCACTTTGCTTAAAGTGGGATTTTGCATTTTAATAGCAATAATTTTTATCTGTTTTTGAGTATGGGTATGGCATTTCAGGATTTAGAAGTCGTTCATGTCGTGGCAATGGATCAGCAGCGCTGTATTGGTAAGGACAATGATCTGCCTTGGCATATCTCAGCAGATCTCAAGCACTTTAAGGAAATTACCCAGGGTGGCGTGATTGTCATGGGTCGTAAAACGCTTGAGTCGATGGGCCGTGCGTTGCCTAAACGTGTGAACTGGGTGATTACCCGCGATCCTGACTGGTCTTTTGAAGGCGTCAAAGTCGCGCATACGATTGAAGATGCCTTGACTCAAGCCGTGGCCGATGTGCAGACTTCAGAAAAACCGAATGCTATTTTTATTATTGGCGGTGGTGAAATCTTTAAACAGACTCTGGAGATCGCTGATCGTCTGGAACTGACCCATGTTGAACTGGATGTACAGGGTCACGCCTACTATCCGGAAATTCCAGCCGAGTTCAAAAAAGTTGCATCAGAACAACATATCGATGACAAAACCGGTATTGCATTTGAGTTCGCAACATACAGAAAATAAAGCCTATTTTCTATAAAAGATTGAACATGCAAGGACAAGAAAATTCAGAAAAGCATTGGAGCCTGTGGTTATTAGGGAGTCTGTTTAGTGTATTTGTCCTGTGTTCAAGTCTTTGGCTGAGCCTGATGCTCTGGGTGCAACAACCCTTGGGTAAAATTGGCAGCATCATTCTGATCGGTCTCTGGCTTCTATTTGCCTGTGTGGTCTTGAGCATTTATTTCACCAAGCATCTGATTTCCCGCCAGGTGGATACAGTGCTTTATCTGCTAGCCTTTCTGGTCAGCTTACTGGCTTATTTAAGCATAGAACCTCGTCAGGATCGTGACTGGAATCCTGAAGTTTCCCGACTGCTCTCCTATGAGCAGCAAGGCAATCAAGTCACCTTGCACAATATCCGTAATTTTGACTGGCAAGCAGAGGGTCAATATACTGAACGCTGGGAAAGCCGGAGTTTTGATCTAAACGACATTACCGGGGTAAACATTATTACCTCTTACTGGATGGGACCTAAAATTGCCCATACGCTGGTCAGTTTTGATTTTGCCAATCAGAAACCGCTCGCCTTCTCGATCGAAATTCGCAAAGAAAAGGATGAGAAATTTTCTGCTATTGGTGGCTTCTTCCGAAAATATGAACTGAGTTTGGTCGCCTCAGATGAGAAAGATATTGTATATACGCGTAGCAATATTCGTGGTGAGCAGGTTTACTTTTTTCCGGTCAAAATGCCGCAAGCAGAAGCTCAGGCCCTATTTAAAGAATATCTGCGTAAGGCTGATGAACTGGCCAAAGAACCTAAATGGTATAACACCTTGAGCAGTAACTGCACGACGCTGGTCTTTGATATGGCTCAGGCAGTATCTCAACAACAGCTTCCTTCAGATTACCGTCTGCTGGCTTCTGGATATTTACCCGATTATCTATATGATTTAAAAGCGCTAGATCAGCGCTGGGATATACAAACCTGGTATCAGCGTGCACACGTTAATCCACGGGTTAAAGATATCGGTCAGATCTCCAGTCAGGAGTATTCACAACGCCTGCGTCAAGGCCTACCTGAGCCGAGTTCCAGATAATTTTCTAAGCTATCCAACTTAAAGAAAGATACAAAATCAACTGGCATATATTGCATTTTTTTGTTTATATACAAATAGCTAACTCAGAATTAGAGTCTCTCTCATGCTAAAAAAATTAACAGCAATCATGATTTTAGGTTCAGTCTTTGCTATATCAGGTTGTGAAACCGTACCTAGTACCTCATCAGTCAAAACTGAAAATAATTTACAGCTCCTGCAAAATCGTACCTGGATTGTGAACCAGATTGGTAATACCGAAATTACTACAACACCGACAACACGCAATATTCCAAGTCTGCAATTCGATGCAGCGACTCAACGCGTGTCTGGCGCAGATGGCTGTAACCGTATCATGGGCAGCTACACTGCCGGCAAAGACACCCTTAACTTAAGCCAGATGGCGAGTACCGAAATGGCTTGTCTGGATAATGCAGGTCTGGATCAGAAATTTAAGGAGACACTGAGCAAAGTGACTCATTATCAGGTCTATGGTAAAACCCTGAAATTAATGGACCGTCATGGCAATTTACTCATTCAGTTAGAAAGTGCAGTACAGCCTCGCTAAGTTTTGACTACAAAAAACCTGTGTCGTGCAGGCTTTATATCTTTCATACTCATATGAACATTCAATAATCAGCACTCTACAATGATGAGGACTTAACCATGCAACAAGCACTATTTGGTGGTGGATGCTTTTGGTGTACCGAAGCAGTATTTTTACAGCTTCAGGGCGTACAGAAGGTCGTCAGCGGCTATGCGGGTGGACAAAATCCTAATCCGACCTATGAGCAAGTCTGCGGCGGTGATACCAATCATGCCGAAGTGATCCTGATCGATTTCGATGAAAATCAGATTACGTATAGTCAGTTGCTCGAAGTCTTTTTCGCAACCCATGATCCAACGACATTAAACCGTCAGGGCAATGATGTCGGCACGCAATATCGTTCTGTAATTTATTATTTTAATGATGAGCAGAAAGAAACTGCACAGCTCACAATAGACTCATTGAAAGCTGAAGGATTGAATATTGTGACTGAACTTAGCCCTGCACCGACTTTCTACCCTGCTGAAGAATATCACCAGAATTTCTTTGCCAAGAATCCGAATCAGGGCTACTGTAATTTCGCGATTCCGCCCAAGCTGAACAAATTACAACATAAGTTTATGACGCTGCTCAAAACTCATTAATCTGGATGCGGCTTGATCAAATGCCCTCTTAAATTAAGGTAATAAAAAAGCGACTGAGATCAGTCGCTTTTTTCATTGAGAGTAAAAAATTAGTTATCAGTTGCAAAGGCAATATCGCTGAGTCCGGCTCCACTCGCGCGTGACATCACTTGAGCAACGGTGTCATAACGTGATTCTTTATCTGCTTTCAATACGATGGTCGGTTGACGCTGTGCCTGGCTCGCCTCATTGAAACGGGTTTCAAGTTGATCCAGGGTCAGTACATCACCATTCCACGCTACATCACCTTTGGCATTGATGCTGATGGTGACATTTTCAGGTGGCAGGTCAATAATTTCTGCAGTGGTTTGCGGCAAGGTTAATGGAATTGATGGGTTCGCAACGGTCGCTGTCACCAGAAAGATGATCATCAATACCAACATAATGTCGATCAGGGGAATGAGATTCATCTCATTCATGCCTGTATCGTTGTCTTCACCCAATTGAAAAGCCATTAAGCTTGACCTCCAACTAAACTGTCTTGTGTTACTTTCGCATCAGCCTTCTTTGCAGAAGAGTCCTGCTGCAACATGGTATCAATCAATAAGCTATGCGCATGGTCTTGCAGTTCATTGCTTAAAGTACGGTTGACACGTACACAGATGTTATATGCAAGTACTGCAGGAATCGCCACAGCCAGACCCAGACCGGTCATGATCAGCGCTTCACCCACGGGAGTGGCTACTTGTGCCAGACCTGCCTGACCGCTCTTACCCACGGCAACCAGTGCGTGGAAGATCCCCCATACTGTACCGAACAGACCGACAAAGGGTGAAATTGAAGCGATGGTACCCAAGACAGATACACCTTTTTCCGCATTACCTTTTTCTAATGCGATCTGACGCAATAAAGCCTGCTCAGCTACAGCTTTACGTTGTTCAAATGCCAAAGGAGTCATTTTATTTTTCAATTGTCCTAATGCTTTAGATAATTGAGCATAGGCAATCTGTTTAAGTTGGCGAGTGCCCATTAAACGCAGCACAAAAATGGTCCATGTCGCAATCGACATTGCCAATAACACGAAATACAGTGTTTTACTGACTGCATCAGCGTGTTGCCAATAAACTGAAAAGTTCATATTCGAACTCCTAATGGGTTAGCCGTTATTTGGTAATCTGAAAATCGAAAGGCTGTTCCACTCGGGTTGGATAAGCCACACCATTTTCAACATATTTGGTCAGTTGTGCACGACGTACCGCTGATTCAACTTTGCGCGTAACGGCCGGACTACAACTCGAATTTCGTGCGGTCGCAGAGACCACTTTCCCCTGCTCATTTGCAGATACATCCACCACTAATGAACAGGCTGATTTTAATTCTCCTGCCGAGAGCGACACTTTTGGTGCACGCTGCCAAGATACGCCGCCGCCAATTGCCACACTTTTCGGTGCTGGCGGTGCAGGTGGAGTCGGCGGTGCGACAGGTACTGGTGGCGCAACCGGCGCAGGTGCCACTTTTTTAGTTTCAGTCACAACCGCAGGAACCACTGGACTTGGTGCCGGTTTGGCCTCAACTGGCGGTGCAGTAACAGGTTTAGGCGTTTCTGCTTTTTTCACCTGCTCAATTTTTTCTACTTTTTTGGGTGGCGGTGGCAGCGGTTTTTCTACAATTTTAACTTCTTTCGGCTTTGGTGGCTCTTGTTTAGGCTCTGGCGGCTTTGGCTTCGGTGGTAAAGGTTTTGGGGCTTCCTGAAGTTTGACGAAACGAACCTTTAAAGGTTCTTTATCGACCTGTTTCAGTTCAGGTGCTTCCATCTGGCTGACTGCCCATAAGAGACCCACGTGTCCAACCAGAACCGCCGCCAGAATAGAAACGACTTTCTTTTTCATCTGATTTGACGGTGGTGGTGTCATGGGAGCAGCAACTTGACTCATTAAATCTATTTACCTCGAAGAGATGATACGAAACAAACTATCAAGCTCATCGGTTAGCACAATTAAAGTACGCCAATAATAAATGAGAAGTGTTTTCATTTGCAACTACTAATCCCACTTTTCTCCATTATTTTTGTTTCAAACAAAAAAGGCATACTTAAAGTATGCCTTTTTTAAACAGAGATGCAAGCGCTTATTGGAACACGACAGTTTTATTGCCGTCGACAATCACACGGTCTTCCAGATGCCATCTCACTGCACGTGCCAGCACATTACGTTCAACGTCCTGACCCAGTTCACGCAGCTGTTCCACAGTAAAGTCATGGTTCACACGCTCCACATCTTGCTCAATGATTGGACCCTGATCCAGATCGGCTGTCACATAGTGTGCAGTTGCACCGATCAATTTTACACCTTTGTCATAAGCTTGTTTGTATGGATTGGCGCCCACGAATGCTGGCAGGAATGAATGATGAATATTGATCACTTTCATTTCCCATTTACTTACGAATTCTTCATCCAGAATCTGCATATAACGGGCTAATACCAGCAGGTCGTTACCCTGCATCAGTTCATCAATCTGTGCATAGGCCTCACGTTTGTTCTCTTTGGTCACCGGAACCACTTCAAACGGAATACCAAAGTTTTCTACTGATTCACGTAGAGTTTCGTGGTTAGATACCACTTTAGTGATTTCACATGGCAGGCCGCCGCGTGCATGACGCCATAACAGCTCTAGCAACGCATGGTCGACTTTAGAAACCAGAATACCGACCTTTTTCACATCACTGACCAGTGCCAGACGCCAGTGCATGCCATAGCGCTCTGCAACATTGCCAGCAAAAGTCTGCAACAGGCTTTCTTTACGGCTTTGCAGATTGTCCAGTTCAAACTCAACACGCATGAAGTAACGTCCGCCCTGCGCTGCTGTCGCGTATTGATCAAGCGCCGTAATGTTGGCACCCTGATGATACAAGAAGCTTGAAACAGCCTGCACGATGCCCGGCTTGTCTTCACAAGTAATCAATAAACGTGCGGTATTAGCAGTCGTCATATTCATGTTGGTTAAGGTCACTAATTAGTTAAATTAAAAAAATAAGCCGAGTATTCTAACGCGTTTCTTAGATATTCTGAATAGTTTGTTCAGATTCAGGCGGTTTAGGCGACGACAGACTGGCAAATAGCTCTGAAGAACCGAACGAGTTAAGTAAGCTTTCATACGTCTGACGGCTTTCACCACGCAGATAAGCACCTTCCAGGAACACCATCTGACGCAGTGCCTGCCAGACCCATTTTTCTTCCAGAGTGTTGGAATCGGTAATATGACCCGACATATACAGGAAGTTGGTCCAGTTGGTCAGCACGATCCAGAGGTTAATGATCAGCGCTTCAATTTCTGAATCGGTCATTTCCATCAGGCCGGCATTTACGAAGGCTTTATAAATTTTTTGTCCCTGCTGCATCACCTGTCCGGCAAAACGCGGATAAAGCTTGCGGAAATCTTCGTTATTTTCGACCAGATGGTATACATCACGGTGCAGAAAACGATAAGCCCAAAGCTGACTGCTCAGTACCTGAAAATAATGAATCTTGTCATTGGCATCCAGAGCACGGTCTTCCGGAAGTGCCAGCATTTCCAGCGTCTGATGCTGATACTGCTCCATCAGTTCCTTGATAATTTCATTTTTATTACGGAAATGGTAATACAGATTACCCGGACTCATGCCGAGTTCAGCAGCAATATGGTTGGTGGTTACAGATCGTTCGCCACGTTCATTAAACAACTGCAAGCTGAGCTGTAAGATACGCTCTTTGGTTTTTAACGTTTTGGTTTGGGACATCCTAAAATAACCATTCAGTTCATGCATTAGTAGACTAACACACAAAGTAACTTGACTAATTAGAGTATTTGCTCTAAAAATTAATTAATCGATTTTGAATAATGGTAGTGCGGCATGAACAGTCACACAAAAACAACTTCAATGACACCACATTTTCTTGATAGCCAGCACCTCAATGAAATTCTGGCTCAACAAAAACACGCCTACTTACGCTACCCACTGCCGACTGCAAAGGAACGTATCGATCGTTTAGCTCGGCTTAAGCGTATCTTAGTTAAGTATCAAGATCAATTTGCCGATGCAATTAATCAAGACTATGGTAACCGCTCTATCGGGGAAACCAAAATTGGCGAGTTACTGACTTGTCTTGAACATATTAAATATTACAGCAAAAACCTGACCGGCTGGATGAAACCGTCCAAGCGTCATGTCGGTATTATTCACCAGCCGGCAAAAGCCTGGGTACAGTATCAACCTCTAGGCGTGATCGGCATCATCGCACCGTGGAACTACCCTTTATTATTATCCATTGGTCCTCTGATCTGTGCGTTAGCTGCGGGCAACCATGCCATGATCAAAATTTCCAGTTCATCGGCTGCTTTTGGCAAGGTACTGGAAAAAGCCTTAGCTGAAGCCTTTCCTAAAGAACTGGTTGCCGTGGTGAATGGTGGCGGTACGGTATCTGATGCCTTCTGCCGACTGGCTTTTGACAAGATGATTTTTACCGGCTCAACGGCTGTGGGTAAAACCGTGATGGCAGCAGCTGCGGAAAATCTGGTACCTGTGATTCTGGAACTGGGTGGCAAATCCCCTGTACTAGTGCATCCATCCATTGACCTGCGTGATGTAGCTCAGCGTATTGCCGTGGGCAAGCTCTGGAATGCGGGCCAAACCTGCGTGGCACCGGATTATATGTTCCTGCCGCGTGGCAAAACTGCCGAGTTTATCGATCATTTTAAAGCCTGTGTCGAAAGCATGTATCCGGACATCAGCCATAATCAGGATTACACCTCGATTATCAATGACAAGCAGTACAATCGTTTGCAAGGTTATCTGGATGATGCCCGTGAGCAAGGCGCGCAGATTATTGAAATCAATCCACGTAATGAATCGCCAGCAGACCTGCGTAAAATTGCACCGACCATCGTGACCAATGTTATGCCAAGCATGCAGATCATGCAGCATGAAATCTTTGGGCCGCTCCTGCCGATCATGGAATATGATCAAATTGACGACGTTATCGACTTTATTAATAGCCGTCCGCGTCCACTTGCATTATACTATTTCGACTTTGATCAGGCGCGTGCTGATTATGTCGCACAGCGTACCCATTCAGGGCATTTCGGGCAAAACACTGTATTAACCCATGTCGCACAGGATGACCTGCCATTTGGTGGTGTCGGTGCTTCCGGTATGGGTAAATATCATGGGCCAGAAGGCTTCTTCAGTTTGTCGCATGAACGGTCTGTAATGTCGAATCCTAAGCTGTATAGCTTGAAATACATTCTGCCTCCGTTTAATAAGCCGATCCATAAGCTGATTTCGAAGACACTTCTTCGATAAATGATCAAGGCATGAGCTATCACACGGGCTCATGCTTCGTTTTAGACAAAATCGCTTGTCTTTTAAGCGCATTTTTGATATAAAACGCCCCTTGAATGAATTCAATCCGTTTATTTTTGACTGGCCATACAGATTTGCTGTTGGCTAAATCAATGGAGTTACACCATGTCTAAGGTTTGCCAAGTTACCGGCAAGCGTCCAGTCGTTGGTAACAACGTCTCACACGCCAACAACAAAACTAAGCGCCGGTTCGAGCCGAACCTGCACCACCACCGTTTCTGGTTAGAAAGCGAAAAACGTTTTGTACGTCTTCGTTTAACCACTAAAGGTATGCGTATTATCGACAAATTGGGCATTGAAAAGGTTGTTGCTGACCTTCGTGCTCAAGGTCAAAAGATCTAAGTAAGGAGTCAGGACAATGCGTGATAAGATTCGCTTAGTTTCTTCAGCTGGTACAGGTTATTTCTATACCACTACTAAGAACAAACGTACTATGCCGGAAAAAATGGAAATCAAAAAATTTGATCCAAAAATCCGTCAACACGTAATCTTCAAAGAAGCTAAAATCAAATAATTTTAGTTTTTTGAAAAAAGCGACCTTCCCGGTCGTTTTTTTTTGCATTTTTTTTATGCGGCTTGATAAACTTTCTGTTTCTTCTGGCATTTTCTGTGCTTATTTCCCATAAAAAACTGAAATTTCATAAAATTTATTTTAAAGGAGTGTTTAGTGCCACATGACGTAGAGCTCATTATCCTGTTAGCTGTCGGTTTTGGCTTGGCCCTGGTTTTTGGCTATATCGCTGCACGTCTACGCCTTCCCCCACTGATTGGTTATCTGGTTGCCGGGATTCTGATTAGCCCGAACACCCCAGGCGTGGTTGGAGATGTGCATCTGGCGAACCAGCTGGCCGAACTTGGCGTCATGTTCCTGATGTTTGGTGTCGGGATGCACTTTTCTCTGAATGACCTGATGCAGGTCAGGCGTATTGCCTTGCCGGGTGCAGTCTTGCAGATTGCAGTCGCGACACTGCTCGGGGTCGGGGTCTCCATGCTCTGGGGCTGGAATTTTGGCTCTGCCCTGATCTTTGGCTTAAGCCTGTCCTGTGCCAGTACCGTCGTGCTTCTCAAAGCCCTAGGGGATCGTGGCCTGCTCGAATCCATTAACGGGAAAATTGCAGTCGGCTGGCTTCTGGTTGAAGATCTGGTCATGGTGCTGGCACTGGTATTATTACCCGCAACTGCAGTACTTCTCGGTGGTCAGGCACTGGAAGGTAGTAGTAGCGATCAGAATGTCTGGATCACCTTAGGCATTACCTTGCTCAAAGTAGCCGGCTTTATTGCTTTCATGCTGATTATTGGTAAACGTTTAGTGCCAATGATCATGCAGGTGGTGGCACGTTTAGGCTCACGTGAGCTATTTACCTTAACCGTCGTAGCTGCAGCCGTATCGATTGCCTTTGGGGCTTATAAGGTCTTTGGCGTATCCATGGCACTCGGTGCGTTCTTTGCCGGGATGGTAGTGAAAGAGTCTGACTTCAGCCACCGTGCCGAAGAAGAAACCTTACCGCTGCGTGAAATCTTCTCGATTCTGTTCTTTGTGTCCGTCGGTATGCTGTTTGATCCGCGTATCCTGATGGATCAGCCACTTCATGTGTTGGCGGTGCTCGGTATTATCATGATTGGTAAAACCATCGCAGCGATGGCACTGGTGCTGTTCTTCCGCTACCCAATCAATACGGCACTCACCGTCGGTGCATCTCTGGCACAAATCGGTGAATTCTCTTTTATTCTGGCCGCACTTGGTGTATCGCTAAATCTATTGTCACTCGATGGACAAAACCTGATTCTGGCGGGTGCCCTGATTTCGATTACCCTGAACTCGTTTATTTTCTCAGCAGTAGAACCGGTACAAAAATGGATCCGCGAACGTTCGTCTCTGGCGCGCTTATTGGAGCGTAGTGGTGATCCGCTTGCCATGCTACCGGATGAGGTCTCGCAGGACTATCTGCGTGATCAGGTGGTGATTGTGGGGCATGGTGAAGTCGGTCGTCGAATTACCTTATCTCTAATGGAGCAAGATATTAAGGTAGTCATTGCCGAAGAAAACCGTGAGATCGTAGAGAACTTGCGTAAAAAAGGCATTGCGGCAGTTTCTGGTGTCGCAACTGAACCCGGTGTGTTGATTCAGGCTCACATTCAGCATGCACGTCTATTGGTGATCTCACCGATGGATATTATTGATATCCATAAAATCGTGGATATTGCCAAGACCCTAAACCCTGCTATTCAGATCCTGCTATGTGCGGAAAGCAAGGAAGAAGCTGAAGTGATTCGCCGTGACAATATTGGCGAGGTGTACTATGCCAAAGAGGAAATGGCGAGAAATATGAGCAATCATATTTTGAACCAGATCGAGATTGCGCATAACCATCCGCCTACGCATTATTCAGGCTGATTTCTTAAAGAAGTTGTCAGAATTGGCAACTTCTTTTTTTTGATTGAACTGGAATTTATCAGATCGCTGAACCATAAAATTTCAAATTGCGTCTCTAATCTAACCGACTTAATTTTTCTCTTATTCTCTATTTTTTTCATTTGATAAAAACAAAAAAAGCACACTTCAAGTGTGCTTTTCTGCTCGCCAGGGTAGGCAATTCAGCTCATATATTTTGGCTCTTCATCCACAACTTCAGCTTGCCATTCATTGACCTGCTGTTCCAGCAAACCATATAAAGCGGCCTGAATCATGTGTTGTGCAATCACAGGCGTTTGATCACCCAACAGGGCTTTGACCTCGTCATTAAACTGAATCATGACTAATGGCTGTTTTTTTGAGCCCGCATTTCGTAATGCCAACGCGCCACCTTCAAGTTGAACGAGTTCCAAAATCGCGTCTTGATTACCAAATAAATCTTTCAACTGTTCTATAGACATATATCCTCCATGTTCAACATGGTGGCAAAGAGCGATTGCACTTTGCATCATTAGAGTAATTGATATAGGGTTAATAATCGCAATTTCAAGTACAGCTGATCAGATTAAAATTCAACCATCTCATTACGAAAACCATCAATAAGCTGCGTCAGGTCACGATGCCATTCTCGTAATATAGCAGTATCAGGTAACCAGGCTTGTGGTGTCTGTGTGACTTTAATGATGAGATTTGAAGAAGTTTCGTCTTCGGGTTGTGGCGAACTTGGCTCTGGCGCATATTGGCAGAGACGGTAAGCACGTTTCAGTTCAGCAAGAAAACCATCTTTGGATAAATGCTGTAATACGGTCACTTCAGGTGATACCTGCCCCTTAGCCGCCATAAGCTCTTCAATCGATTTCAGCGTCGGGCTCAAGTCATTCAGACGGTAATAGCGTACCAGTTCCTGCAAAAAGGCCAGCAGCGCCCCATGCAGATGGAATACGGCAGCTTCACGATGAGCTTGTGCCTGCTGCACATGATCAGTCTGTTCAGCCTGCTGACAGGCCATACGGGCGAAATAAAGTTTTTGATTGGTACGGTCCGCATGATAGCGAGCAACTCGTGTCATCGAGATTTCCTAAGCATTAAAACAAATTTTGGCTCTTATAAAGTAAAACGTCCGCTCGCATTACGCAATGCAAGATTGTCTACGCTGTCGATCTATTCTGCATGATCTTGATACTTCAGACTGCTGATATTGACTCTTCAGTAAAAATCCAAGCCTTTTTAAAGGCAAAAAAAAGAGCATCACACATGCTCTTTTTTATCAGGTGTTATTAAGCCTGTGGCTTTTCTTCAGCTTGCTTCACACGAATCCCCTGACCATGCAGGCGCAGTGTATTTAAACCTTTAATTGCTTTAACGGCTTCACGGCCATGTGGCATTTCTACGAAAGCAAAACCTTTAGACTTGCCTGTTTCTGCATCCATGACTAGCGCACAAGATTCAACAGTACCGTATTGCTGAAACAGGGTCAGCAATTCAGCTTCTGTTACAGTGCGTGCCAAGTTACGAACTAAAATTTTCATCGGATAACCTTAAGAAGATAGGCAAAAATAATCAAAAAGCACGTGCCTACTCTACTTTTTGCGTCAAACCCAGAAGGGATAGTTTAATCGAGATCAATCCCAAAATCTAAATTAATCGACTGGCGCTCAATTAAAGCACTTTTCACAGTCTGTTGACGGGTTTTGTAATGAGTTTCTGTGACACATAAATTGCGGGTCAAATCATTGAGAAAATAGCTTTCAATTTTACGCCCCTGCTCATCTACCGTTTCACGCGCCCAGTGATTCAGGTTTTGCTTGGTCAGAATCAGTTCATTCTGTGCACGAGTCAGCGCCACATACAATACACGCCGCTCTTCCTCGACATCATCAAAATCCCCTTGCGCCCGTGCATGCGGATATTGTCCCGGCGTAACATTAGCCACATAACAGACTTTCTGTTCCGTACCCTTGGCCGAGTGAATGGTAATGAGGGTCACCACATCCGTATCCGACTGGCGTTCAATTTCGGAAATAGAGACCGGATCGAGCACATACTCTTCCAGAAACTCACTCACTTGAGCATGCTTGGAAGCCAGCTGTTTTACCAATTCAAAATCTCCCTGACGGCGATTCCAGTCTTTTTTATAGTTCTCGGCCAGTTGTGCTTCAATGGCTTGGACTGCCAGACCAACACAGGCCTGTACTTCGGTTTTGAGTACCGCCATTTGCTTCATAATCAGAATGGTTTCCAGTGGAATCTTGCCAAATTTTTTTAGCTTGTCGGCAATGATATCCATCTCTGGCTCAGCTAAAAGCTGCTGAGACAGCTTACTCGCCCCGACATCACCCACACCATTCCATAAGGTCAAAAAGCGCATCCAGGCAATATCATCCAGAGGATTCGCCACCACACGCAACAGGCTGAGCAGATCTTTCACATGCGCAGTTTCTAACAGTTTCATCCCGCCGATGAATCGATACGGAACATTGGCCGCGATACAAGCTGCTTCAATATGTCGCGCTGCATAACTGGAACGTACCAGCACCATATGATCGGACCATTTGCTGCCTTGCAGATAATGGCGCTCTTTAATATCAATCGCGATCCATTTCGCTTCATCAAACTCGTTCGGGAAAATGTGCATCTTTGGCTTGATGCCTTCACCACGATGCGCATCCAGCCGCTTGTCATATTTAATTTCGGACTGATCCAGCAGCCAGTTAGACAGATCAAGGATTTCCTGAGTTGAACGATAATTTTTTTCTAGTTTAAAAATCTGGGCATCCGGTACACGTTCTTTGAAATGATGAATATTTTCAAAATCGGCACCACGGAAACCATAAATTGACTGGGCATCATCGCCAACACAGAACAGGCTAATATGTTCTTTGAGAGGTTCGAGTAATGCCCATTGCAATGGATTAGTATCCTGCATTTCATCCACCAGCATATGCCGACAAATTAAGGACACATATTCCACTAGCCCTTCAGACTGTGCCAAAGCAGTCGCCACCACAGCGAGGATATCATCATAATCCAGAAAGCTACGCGCACGCTTACGCGCTTCATATTCCTTCATAATGTCGGCAATCTGGTCTTTGAGTGCCAGATATTCTGGCATCTGCTTTTCCAAAGCCAGACTCAGTTTCTGCCGGGTATTCCGCGCAAAGGAATATAAATCACAGAGTTCCTGTGGCTTCGGCAAGTAATTTGGATTTTTCTTGTCATCACGCCCGCGAATCAGGCGGAACATCATCAGCTGATCATCACGGTCAATAATTGAAAACTGTTCCAGTCCAAAAGCCTTTGGAATCCGGCGCAGCAGATACATACAGAAGGTATGAAACGTTGATGCACGTAAGCCTTTGGCCTGTTCACCGAGTGCCAGTTCCACCCGTGCCACGATTTCACTCGCCGCACGACGTGTAAAGGTCAGAATCTGAATTTGATTCGCTGGTACGCCTTGATCAATCAGATAAGCTGCACGTGCCACGATAGTTTTGGTCTTGCCACAGCCTGCCCCAGCCAAAACCAAACTGTGCTTTGCTTCTGTTGTCGCAGCTTGCTTTTGTTGCGGATTTAATTCATCTATCAGGGAGGCTAAACTCATGGTCACTCATCAATTTGTGGATAGGTGTAGTTTAACAGATCACTCTTATTATAGCTTTGAGCTGCTCTGAAACAGAGCGAACTTTTATTCTTAATGAGCTATAGGGTTGACGGCATGGATGCCTTCCGCTGGATTGAGGTATAGGGATATACCCTAAATCCAGCAAAGGATTTTTGTTACCTTACAAACTCAAAATATATTTTGAGGCTTCTCATCCCTGAAAAGTAAAATCTGCTTACGCGTTTATATTTGTCTTTTTATAAAGCTTTTGCGGCAATGACCATCTTACTCAAACACCCTGTTCCTTAATATTTTGAACAGTTTGAACAACCGCTTTTTCCAGATTGATTTCTGCATTCTTTAAGGCTTCTTCCAATAAAAAATCTGGTGGATTAATCCCCACAATCTGACTAAAACCAACCTGATACAGTGACTCAATCCCCTCACCGACCAAACCTGCAAACGCAATTACCGGTTTATTTAATTGCTGGGCGACCTGAGCCACACCAAATGGTGTTTTTCCTAAAGCAGTCTGATGATCAATCTTGCCCTCGCCAGTGAAAACATAATCTACATTCGCAATTTTTTGTGCCAGTTTATTCTGTTCCATAATTAACGCTACACCGGATTGCAGCTTTGCTCCTGCAAACGCCATCAGCCCAAAACCTAACCCACCGGCTGCCCCTGCGCCGGGAAGGTTTTTAGAAGAAATATCTAAGCTTGTTTCAACCAGATCAGCAAAATGACTCAGGTTCCGATCCAGTTGTTGCACCATTTCCGAT
This sequence comes from Acinetobacter sp. YH12043, assembly GCF_013419915.1. Taxonomy (NCBI): domain Bacteria; kingdom Pseudomonadati; phylum Pseudomonadota; class Gammaproteobacteria; order Moraxellales; family Moraxellaceae; genus Acinetobacter; species Acinetobacter sp. YH12043. The sequence goes on along the minus strand of NZ_VOZD01000004.1, from coordinate 8,016 downwards.
GTTGCACCTTTCTGCGGCCCAAAGATCGCTGAAGCACCATTCGACCCACAGAGCGGATTATTCACATCTGAAGCGATCAAGATTTCCGTATTGTTTAAACGAGCATCGAGTTGGGAAAAATCAATTTGATCAATCTGATCCAGATTACCACCGCAGACCTGAATTGATTCTCCTGCAGTATTTAAGAATCGGACTCCCAAAGCCTGAGCCATACCGGCACCACCGTCATTGGTAACACTACCACCGAGCCCAATAATGATTTTCTTTACGCCAAGATCTAGCGCCTGTTTGATCATTTCCCCTGTGCCATAAGTCGAGGTCAACATGGGATTACGCCGAGTAGCTTCGAGCAGATGAATGCCATTGGCCTTGGCCATTTCAATCACTACGGTCTGACCTGCATTAACCAATCCAAAATAAGTTCCGATCGACTGACTGGCTAATGGCCCTGTAACTCGGCACGTTACTCGTTCACCCTTTAGACTTGAGATTAATGCATCTACAGTTCCCTCACCACCATCTGCCATGGGTACAGTAATACAATTTGCGTCAGGAAAGACCTGCAAAATACCACGCTGCATCGCCTGACAGGCCTGCTCGGCAGTCATACTTTCCTTAAAAGAATCTGGCGCTAGAACAAAGGTTTTCATGAATATGATCGGCCGCGTGATAGGTTTTATACTAATTTGAAGTGCATACCCATCTTACAGGCAAAGCTGAACATGCCAATAAAAAAGAGCGCTGATTCACACTCTTTTTTATACTGATCTTACTTAAAGATCTGCGGAGCTTTTTGGCACACGATGTTTGATATAGGAAGCCAAAGTCAAATAGTTAATCCCTTGGAACAAAAGATCGATTGCCAGAAAAGCGCCCAGAACCCAGAACGGTGCATTCGGTGACAATAGAATCAGGATACCTGTAGCTAAAGTTAAAATCCCGGAAAATAAAGTCCAGCCCCAGCCACGGAATGCTTTAAAGATAAAAGCATTGAAGATGCGAATTATTCCCGCCGCAAGCAAAGCAATCGCAAGTAGATTGGTCAGTACAATCGCAGTTTTCGCTGGCGTGCTAAAAGCATAATAGCCCGCAATAAAATAGATAATACCAAATAGCAGCCAGAGCCAGCGAAATGCCCCATCGAAGATTTTAATCCCGGCGATCAGATGAACCACCCCACCTATCATCATCAGGACCCCAAACAAGAATACGATGGATAAGGTGGCAAAAGGCAGCGACGCTAACAGTACGATTCCAAATAACACTAATAAGGCACCCAGGCCTAAATACCATTTACGGTTTTCATGCAATTGATGCCGAACAAGATCATTTCCAACAGTCTTCATATTCTTCTCAAGTCATTGGCTATGACTTTGATTATACTCTTAAATCATGGAGAAATTTGTTAGAAATTCACTGAGTTTATCTATAGAAATAGTAAGTTATGCCGGTTTATTTAGCACTTTGTTAATTATTTTTTCCAGCCAAGTTCAATCGCCGTGATTTCATTAATCAGGGTCTGATTTAAAGATTCTGGCATTTTACTGGTACTTTGCGATACCGGAATGTGCCCTGCCATCAGCTCAGCTTTGGTTTGGGGAAATAAAGGCTGCTGATTGGGATTGGCATAACCCACTGGGTATATCGGCTGGCCTGTGGCGAGATCATATTTATCTGAAGCGCCAAAGGCATGCAGTAATTCATGCACTAGGACAATCTTATTCTGGTCAGACTGTCTGCTTGAAGCAAATAGATTGACTGAACCGATTCGGCCTTTTTGCAGAGCCGTTGAATGTTTTAATTGCTGGGTGTGTGCAGGATCATAATAATTTAAAAAGAGAGTAACATTCGATGAAGGATCTGAACCTTGCTGCTGTTGCCAGGCATAGAAACGGAATTTTAGACTCCATAAAATGGTGCCAAGTAAGGAGGCCTGCTCCGGCACTTTAGGCGGCAATTCTTTGAGTTCACGTCCCAGATTAAAATAAAAATAAGTAGGCTGTCCACGGTACTGCTGGGCCGCTTTTTCCAGATATTCTTGTGTCCCTTTTAAATCCTGAGCAGACAATTGCTGGATATATTGCTGTGTGGTCGCCAATCCATCTGCATTGATCGGATGCAACAGAACAAAGACTGGTTTGTTCCAGTCCTGATTCTGATCCCGATAAGCGTTAATTGCCACCACAAATAAAATCATCAATAAAATCAGGATTCGGATTTTTTTCCACATATAAGCATGCCAATAGAGAGTTTATTTAAATGTTATTTTTGTTTCGTTTTTTGATCTTCAGAGCGTAGATATAAAACACAGCTCAAAGTAACCAGCAACATAATAATCACCAAAATAATCATCATTCCCCGATCCATAGGAATACCCATTTCATTAATCTTTCCAAGCATGAAATACAGGATAGATCCTAATCCGATACTTAAGAACAGGAATTTATCTAGCCAAGTCATGGATGATTCCTATTTTAATCTTTTATTATTTAACGCCTAGAATATCCTAGAACTGTGTTGATCAAAAATACTTAGTCATAAAAAAATGCCGACTTTCGTCAGCATTTTCTTGATGTCTTATAGCTTAGGCTTCAACCCATTTGCCATCCTGATAGACCAGTGACCATTTGGTTTGTTTGCCTTCAGGGGTTTCTGAACCAATGTATTGAGACTGGTTCTTACGGCTGAATTTCACCAAGGTTGGATTTCCTTCAGGATCCACATCTGGCGCCTGCAAAATAAACTGATATTTTGGATCTAGCTGATCCGCTACAGTACGCAGTTCTGCGACCTTCGGTGCGCGAGTTTCACGGACTTTCGGGAACTTGCTCGCGGCCAGGAACAGACCGGCTGCGCCATCACGCAGAACAAAGAAATCGTCATGCTTGGTTGAACGCAAATGTTCCATCTTGATCGGATCAACACGCGGAGGCGCAGGCTGACCATTCTTCAGGACTTTACGGGTGTTTTCACAACTGGTGCAGGCAAAATATGGACCAAAACGGCCAGTTTTCAGCTGCATTTCACCATCACATTTATCACATGGAATGGTTGGGCCATCATAACCCTTAATCTTGAATTCGCCTTCTTCCAGCTCATAACCTGTACAGTCCGGGTTATTACCACAGATATGCAGTTTACGGCCGCCATCAATCACATAGCTGTCCATTGCAGTGCCACAGACTGGACAACGTTTTTTCGACATCAGGTCAGCAGTTTCTGCTGCATCATCATCAGACAGTGCTGCCAGAGATTCAACCGGAGTCAGGTTCAATGTACCTTTACAACGTTCTTTCGGTGGCAAGTTATAACCCGAACAGCCCAGGAATACACCCGTTGTTCCGGTACGGATCTGCATCGGACGGTCACATTCTTTACAGTGTACAGCTTCAACTTCTACAGGCTGATTGCGGCGCATGCCGTTTTCACCCTGAGCATTGGTCAGACGTTTTTTGAAGTCACCATAGAAGCTATCTAACAGATCTTTCCAGTTACGCTCACCATCTGCCACTTTATCCAGCTGACCTTCAAGGTCTGCAGTAAAGTCATAATTCATCAGGTTGTTGAAACTTTCGTCCAGACGGTCGGTGACGATCTCACCCATCTTCTCAGCAAAGAGACGACGGTTCTCTAGTTTTACGTAACCACGATCCTGAATGGTCGAGATAATGGCAGCATAAGTCGAAGGACGACCAATACCTTTTTTCTCAAGCTCTTTTACCAATGATGCTTCAGTAAAACGTGCCGGTGGTTTGGTAAAATGTTGAGATGGATCTAGTTTTTCCAGCTTCAGCACTTCACCAACTTTCACAGCAGGCAACAGTACATCATCATCAGATTTGTTCTGGCCACGAACTTTGGTGAAACCATCAAATACCAGAGTACGACCTTTGGCTTTCAGTTCAACACCATTCGCATCCACTAAAATAGTCGATGATAAATATTCTGCTGGTGTCATCTGACAAGCTACAAATTGACGCCAGATCAGGTCATACAGACGCTGTGCATCACGTTCCACTCCAGCCAGACTATCGCCTTTCAATGCCACATTGGATGGACGAATGGCCTCATGGGCTTCCTGCGCACCAGCTTTATTACCATAACGGTTCGGCTTGGCTGGCAGATATTTCTCGCCATATTCAGACTCGATATGACCACGCACCATATTGACTGCATCATCACTCAGGAAGGTGGAGTCAGTACGCATATAGGTAATGAAACCAGCTTCATATAGGCGCTGTGCCAGCATCATGGTTTTCTTTACCGAGAAACCTAGACGGGTACTTGCGGCCTGTTGCAAGGTAGACGTGATATACGGCGCACTTGGATTCACCTTGGTCGGCTTATCTTCACGGCTAATAACTTTATATTCAGCGTCTTTAATCAGATTCAGTAAAGCATCTGTTTCAGCTTTATTATGCAGCTTTAAAGTCTTGCCATTTTGCTTGACCGCTTCCAGACGAATATCATCTTTCTTGGATTTGGTATCTGCAAAAACCTGCCAGTATTCTTCAGGAATGAACTTACGAATTTCACGTTCGCGTTCCACGACCAGCTTTACAGCGACAGACTGTACACGCCCCGCAGACAGACCACGGGCAATTTTTTCCCATAGCAGTGGCGAAATCATGAAGCCGACGACACGATCCAGGAAACGGCGTGCCTGCTGGGCATTGACCTTATTGGTATCTAGACGTGAGGGCTGTTTAAACGCTTCCTGAATGGCATTTTTGGTAATTTCGTTAAAGACCACACGTTGATAGCGTGAATCATCGCCGCCGATCACTTCTTTTAAATGCCAGGCAATCGCTTCCCCTTCACGGTCCAAATCCGTTGCGAGATACACTTCATCGACTTGCGATGCCAGTTTTTTCAGTTCAGCGACTACGCCTTCCTTGCCCGGAAGGACTTCATATTTGGCTTTCCAGTCATGTTCTGGATCGACACCCATCCGGTTAATCAACGCCTGCTGTGATTTTTCCGCTTTTTCTGCTTCAGTCAGCTTGGTTCGGGTCACCGGTTTTTTCTCTGCAGTTTTCGCAGAGCCGCCCGTTGGCAAGTCACGCACATGACCCACCGAGGATTTCACGATGTAGTTTGAACCGAGATACTTGTTGATTGTTTTCGCTTTTGCAGGCGACTCCACAATCACCAAGGCACGTTTACTTCCAGCGTCGGAAGACTTCGCCGTGCTGCTTTTTGATGTGGACCGAGGAGCGTTCGCCATATTAACCGTTTAATCCTGTTTATTTCTAAAATTAAAGTTCAGCCAAAGAATGTAATAGTGCCTTGATGTCATCAAGTTGTGTGGCTCTAAGATCAGATTCTTCATCCCAATAGAGTCCTACACAGTTTGCCTGCATATCAATAGCATAAATGCCCTTTAATGCAATGGGAAAATCTTTAAATTTGTCATCCCCATACACCAGTTCAAGTTTGTTATCAACCACGCGAGCACGCATCAGCGGTAAACGGGCATCTGGAAGCAGCACACTATAATAGGCCACCATACTGGCACGACTTTCAGTCGCCTTGGGAATGTTGGTCCAGTCCGGTGCAACCACCAGACGTGGATGTAAGCCCATCTTGCGGGCTTTATCACGCATAAGTCCTAATGCCTTTTCTCTAGGACTCACACGCAGACCAAAAATAGACCCCAGTACGAAAACGATGATGACAACTGCCACCCAGATTCCGGTATTTTCCATAGTTCAACCTTTATGTTCTTATATTAGATTTGCATAAGCCCGCTATAAAAGGCAAGCACCGCTGGATAAATTTAATTTCCCAGCAGCTGCGGACTATAAATAATTTCCCGTTTATTTAACTGTATTAGCTGATGTTTGATGAGTAAATCGAGTGATTCTCGTACCTCTTCCTTAGGCACGCATCGCTCTAGTAACGCCTCGAAACTGGCAATAAATTTAGGCCGACGTTCTGCAAAAACATTGAGATAAGGCATCAGGCGCAGACGTAAATGACTTAATTTTCTTTCAGTCACTTCATCTTGAGTTTCGACGGTTTCGACGGTTTCGACGGTAGCTAAATGCTGTTTATAAAATTTTTCAATTGCTGCAGTCTGATATTGAAGCTTACCAGACTGATTTTTAATAATTTTTATTCTAATTAATTCATCTACTAAAAGCTGAGCATATTTTTCTTCCACTTTTAAATTGGCTTTAAGCGAGTTGATTAAAGTTTCTACTTTTGCAGGCTTAGAAAAGTTACTTCTCACTAAATTGGAGCAGTATTGAAAAATCAGCTTTTGAATGTCTATTTCTGCTTTTATTTGCTGAGCAATATTTGGATTGACTAATGGTTTAGCTGAAATAACTTTAGCCTGAAATTTGGCAATTTTAAGTAAGTCCGCCACATATTCCATAGAAAAGTCATTCGACATAATCTCGAAGCAAACTTCAGAGCTTTTATATTGGGTAGAAAGCTGTCCAGCAATAAAACATAGGCCAAAATCAGCAGCGTCTTTACCTATTTTAGGCATCTTCAGGACTTTTAGTTTTCCTGCACTGATTGCAGGTGCAAGCCTGACGACACCATCCAGACTAAACCCCATGGGCGTTTTGGCATAGACCAGATAAACATATTGATATTGGGCAAGATATTGAAGGAGCTCTGTTTCAGTTTTAGGTAAGTTTTCAATATCCAATAACAGTATTTTTTTCATATGCCCTCATGAGATTATTCTAATTTAGAAACATCTCATGACTATATAACACTTCGTGACCATTCCAATAAATATATCCTTTTTCAATCAACTCTTTAAGTAAAAGACGGACATCGGATTTTGGAAATAACTGCTCGAGCAAATCACGTAATTCATAAATATCTTTAGGCTTATTTCCCTGTAATTCGCGCAGCTTGCGTGCAACTTCGAGCTGTACCGGATCAATTTTATTAAAGTTTTTGAACAGGCCTTGCTGGGCAGACTGGATTAGAGATTGAGCAGGTTCAACAACAGGCTCTTCAGGATTAAGCTTCGAGATCACCTGATTCAAAGCTGGTTTTTCAATGGGTACATGTTCATTGAGATCCAGCTGCACCCACTGTTTCAGCACTTTTTTACGGAAACTGATTTGCTCGTCATAACGTTTGACTATTTTCAGATTAATCAGCATGCCAACTACATGCTGGGCTTTGCCTGGTAAAACTTGCAGAATATTGGTGACAGAATTTTTTAAGGTTTCGAGCGTGGTCGGTTTACCACTCATCTTGCCGAGCGCATCACAATATTTTTTCACCAGCTGCAAAGCCGGTTTAGCTTTAATGGCTTCAATACTTGGCAACTGGATTTTGGGTTTATCTTGAGTCTCTGTTGATGCATCCTCTGGTAGCACCTGAATCAGGCTGCAATCAATATCTGAAGCCTGTAGCATCTGCATTAGCATTTCACTGCTATCCATCGCGGAGATCAGCTCGACATGAGTATCTGCTTCCAGCAAAGCCATCAGCTGGCCCACAATCACGGCATATTCATATTCCTTATGCTCTGCTTCCAGGACGTCCAGAATGATAATTTGTCCGCTGCTGATCCAGCTCGCCAACTCAGTCAGTTCTTCTAGAGCAAACTCGAATTTTCCGGCACAGTTAAACAGATACAAGGTCGGATAATGTTCAACAATGTCACGTAACAGTTTGGCTGTAGGAAAGTTATTTTCGAGATCAAGAAGGACAACTTTTTGGCGCATAAGGCAAGATTAAAAACTGAGCTAGAAAAATACTATTAGAGTAGGAAGTGTGTGAAAGGTCAAATAGTTTCCTCCTTCCATGACGATATTTAGATTTTAAAGATCATCTTGGACGGAATAAAAGTAGCGACTTGGTTTAGGTTTATCGAGCTTCACCTACTTAAAAGAAAACCCTCACGACTGGAGTAATGCCAGTCAGTTAAGCAAATTTTAGTAAAATGTAGTAAAAATGAGTGTATGTAAATACGCTCATTTTTTTATGTCTTTATCTGAACATTTAGAATCCACTCTTGAACATTCTCTCCCATCACTC